>JAFCEU010000013.1:0-12066 GCA_017608995.1 Candidatus Iainarchaeum sp.
TATTGTATAGTTGCCAGCGGTCAAAGGATTGAGAAGTAAAACAAGCCTATTACTCTGTACATCCACAAAATAGCTTGCAACATAGCTTGAATCAACATCATAGCTTATGGACATTCCAACAATAGTTTGTGTAAAAATCTGCTTATCCCCTAAAAAAACCTTTATTTCATCAAAATTAGATTCTTCTATTCCAACCAGTACGGCAAAGCTTGAGCCGGCAGGCACGCTTTCTGGAACACTAAGATTGAGCGCATAAGCACTTAAAGAAAAGAACAAAATTGTAAGCAACATCAATTTCTTCATCTTGGCACCTCATAAAATTAAACTCAATAAACAATATTTTTAAAGATTGGTGTTTTTAATTCTTTTTTTGAACACTTTTTTATAGTTGGGCCTGTAGTCTAGTGGTTAGGACACCTCGCTCACATCGAGGAGGTCGGCGGTTCGATTCCGCCCAGGCCCATTAATTCTCAAAACAAAATGAATTCTGCCGATAAGCAATCATTTTGCTACCAAAAGCTTACCTTTGTAGCCATTTTCTTTTATCTCTGTTAGTACAGATAAAAGCTGCCATGTGGGTGAAGTGTGCGCTTCTACAATAAGTATAGTTGTGCTTCCTTTATCTATTCGTCTAAGCACCTTTATATCACTAAATTCATCTCTTATATATTGCCCTGAATTTGTAGGTGCTTGCCAGTATATATAAATCGATTCATAGCTCGGCCTTGGTGCAAGCTCTTCTACATAGAGATACGTGCTTGGTTTGAACTTTTCCTTTAGGGCTTTTTCAATCTCTTTGTCCCTAACAAAGCCGCTCGGCATTATTCTGGCAAAAGCAACCCAACCGGTTTTATTCAATTCAAGCACAGTACCGTAATTCTGTAAAAATTCCTTTAGTTCAGCTTCGCTAAGCTGCGCGGGCAGACCATAAATGAAAATGCCTGCCCCCTCCTGAACATTGTTATAACCTAATTCTGTATAATTCACGAGAGGCTTTCCTAAAGTGTAGGTTTCAATCATCGGTCTTATAGAATTGAAGGAATATGCTAAAAGCACTAATAAAAAGGCAACCTTTGCTATGTGCTGCAATGGAAGCTCTTTTCTTTTGCGCTGCTCTTTTATTTCAAAAAATAGTACGTAAGCAGCAAATGCAAAGAGCACTAATGAAAGCTGAAAGTTGTTTGTGGGCAGATAGTAATTGAAGAGCCCAACGCTCAGCATGTTTATTGCTAAAGAAGTTGATAACGCTAGCGATGCTCTGCTAAAAGGTGTTTTACAAAACTTTGCGTACCTAGAAACGAGAAATAATGCAAAGAAGAAAAACACTATGCTTATTGGAGCGCTTGCTATGCCGCCATCAAGCATGTAGATAAGCAAGCCTAATGAGCCGCTTACAAGAAGGAAAAAATTTAACAAATCAAGGTGCTTTGCGATTGAGAAAAGGTAAACAAGCAATGAGAAGAGCGCCATAGCAAGTATAAGGAAATATGCGAATGCGTACGCTCTCGCATTTGGCAAAAATTCAAACCAGGGTCTGCCATCATCAAATTTATTACTGAAATCTAAACCAAAAATTTGCTCGATAAAATAGAGTGTTGCCTTCGGGAAGTGGTTGTGATAAAACTTACTTGCTTCCCAGTTTTTATAATCTTTTTCATAAACGATTGTTGCGAACATCCATCTTGGCTTGTAATCACTTGCAAAGCTCTGGAATTGTGAAGCGCCCAGATAGAAACCGCTAGCAATTGAAAAAATGAAAAGCAGCAAGAATAATTTTTCGAAGCGTTCTAAATGCTGCTGCAATCGCAAGCGCATTGAAACAAAAGCCAAGAGAGGCAATACAATGAACCAAGCAAACGAAACCAAAAGCTTGCCCATTGAGTAACCACTATATACGGCTTTATCCAGCGCATGTATTAAATCTGCGAGCGGTTCAAAGGCGATGCATGCGAGAAGCAAAAATAGCATCACTAGACTAAAAAGCAAAAGCCAAACATCTCTGCTGAACGAAGCATTTAAAGCCATAATAGAAATAAAACAGAGTTTTTTAAATAATCTTTGTCGAAGAATTTATTTCAGTGTTGGGGATGCTCACAAGGGAAAGGCTTATCTTACTTGCAATTCTGTTTCTGATGCTTGCAAGTGTATTTACGAGCCAATACTGGCACAGCTTTGCTTATAAAAGAGAAAGCATTTCAGCGGCACTTTATTCATTTGATAAGAAGGCTAGCGAAAAAGCCTGCTTTACGTTACTCATTAATGTGGAAAATTCTGATGGAAAAACGCTTGAGCTAAGAGCCTATCTCGACTCAAAGGAAGTGATTAGGGAAGAGCTATTTGCTGAGCAGAATACAAAAAAGAAATACTGCCTTGAGCTCAGCAAGCTGAGCTATGGTAAGCATAGCTTACAGATATTCCTCGGCAACAGAAAACTCTTCTATAGCTTCGAAAAAGTTGCGCAAGTTGAAGAAAAAAAGCCCAAAATAGAGATTCTCGGAATTGAGAATAAAACAATAAGGTTTGAAGTGAAGGGCTTTCCAGAAAGCAAGCATGCGCCGGTTGAAATCTGGGTGAACAATAAATTTGAACATGCGGTTTATCCTGAAAGCGAAGAGCAAGAGTTTAATGAAAAGCTAAGCCTTGAAAACGGTAAAAACGAAATAGTGATTAAAGCTTTTGGCGTAGAACAAAAAGTTGAAACAAATTATAACGAAACAAGGGGAAACATTTTCGGCTTGCTAGCTATAATGCTTGGCCTTATTGTTTTCTTTTTCTTCGTGTTTTCAGAGCATGCGCTCTATGAGAGATTTGCGCTAAGCTTTGCGTCGTTGCTAGCGCTTTTTGCAGTTCTGGGTTTCTTGCTCGGACTGCTTAAAGCCTTTGCCCTCAATGAGCTAGTGTTTCTTTATGGAGCATCGGTTTTAGCAATCGCTCTGATATTCAGAAAAAGATTCAAGCTGAATGAAAAAAGAATAGAGCTAAGAAAATTTGTAAGTGAGGTAAAAATTGAATGTTTGCTTGTGATTATTTTCTTTGTAGCTGTAACGGTGTTTTACGGGTTGTTTATCCCAAACCATGAAACTTACTTCAATATATTTTATGAGCGAGGCACTGAGCAAATAATTGAAAATAGAGGAATGCCTGAAAAAGATGCGCTAAGCTATCTTGGCAGAACATTTACATTTGTGCCCGGATATTTTTACATTGAAGGTGCTTTCAGTCTGCTCACCGGCCTAGCTAAGATACAGCTCTTTGCACTTACATGCGCAATAGCCGCTTTGTTTTTCCTGTTTGCTTCGATTGCTTTAGCCAAAAGTTTAAAGCTTAAGAGTTCTGCTTTATTTTTCCCGATATTTCTTTCCATGAGCACTTTTGTGTTCTCCACACTGACGCTGACTCCAAGGCACTGCATCGCGTTAGCGTTTATGTTAGTAGCATTAATGCTTGCATTAAATAAAAAGCGCATCAAAGCAACAGCGATGCTTGCAGCAGCGTACTTTGTGCAAATACCAATAGTGCTTTTCTTCGCGATTCTATTTCCAATCCTGTACAAGGTGAGAAATGAAAAAACGAGTGCAGGCGTTATTGTAAAAGAGTCTTTGCTACTGCTTGCTTCTTCAATATTCTTATTTGGCTTCCTGTACGTGCCAATATTTTTGCGTGCTGGTTTTCCTTACCAAATATTATCGCAAAAGTGGGGCTACCTCATAAGCTTGGGCCCTAGCTTGATGTTCGCCGATCCAGGCATTTTATTCCTATTATTTTTATTTTTCATCGTATTAGAACTGTTTTTCTTTGTAAAAGGTGCTGCTAAAATTACTCCGCAAAAAACAATTCTTTTTTACTCAAGCGTAGTTGTGCTTATTCTGCAAGCATTCGTTTCAACAAGGTTTTCAGTGGCGAGTGCAATACTGCTGGCTTTATTTATATGCTATGCACTCGAATCATATAAAGAAAAAGTTAATGAGCTGTTTGCTATTATGCTCGCGTTCGTACTTTTCGTTGGTTTGTATTTAGCAGTAATACTTGCGCAGGGATTTACCACTGGGCCAGAGCTAAACTCTGCGCTTACGTTCTTAAAGCATTACAGTTCATCTCAAGAAAACATACTTGCAGATCCTTACTTTGCTCACCTAATAGCATACGATTCACAACGAAAAACGCTCGCTGATTTAATGGTTGAATATGCAGATGAACAAAAAATAAGCGATGCGTACAAATTCCTAAAAGAAAAAGATTACGGTATAATTGAAAAGTATAACATATCGCTCGTTTTCAATGAAAAGTTTTTTATCAATGAAACAGTTGTAGGAAACAAAAAGCTAGCAAAAGAACTTGAATTTGAAAAGCTTGCTAAGATTTTCTCCAACGAAAGGATTGTAATACACCGCGTTCTTGGAATTAGAACGAATTAAAAATAATTTGCTGTTTTAATTTTAACATGGATGAAGCGCTTTTCAAAAATAATTTAAGTTCTTTGGAGAAAGCGCTTTTTAGAGCGATTGCCTCTGCAAAACATGCAAGCGAAATAAGCAAGCAGCTAGCAGAGATAAACGATCTAACGCAGGCATTGGTTAATGACACGGAGAACAACGCAGAATTGAAAGCTATTTTACATAAGGAAGTAAAAGAAAAAAATCTGCTTGAAGCAAGCATCTCCTTTAGAAAACTTCTTCTCGAACTTCAAAGAGAGGTTCAAGATAAGCTTGAGGGCATTGATAAACTATGTGCATTGCTTGAACAATTCAGAGAGCAGAGAAACTATCTTTTTAGGAATAAAAGAAGTGCGATACGGTTTATTGAAAAAATGCTTTACTACAACAGAGAAGAAAGCGTTATTTTAAAGCCATCTATAAAAGGGCTTGCAGAAATGGAAGAACTTGAAAAACTTTGCAACAGAAAGATTGAAGCAGAAGCGTATGAGGTGCTTGCAGACAAAATCGAAGAAGCTATCACCAAGGCATTAGCTATCGGAATGAAGGATTTCATAATAGAATGCGAGCACTACAAACTTGCATGGAAAGAAAACAATGTGATAACTGCAAAAGCAAAACCAGAAAGGCTTAGAGAGCTAGATGCAATTGCTATAGCTCAGAACGCTATTTTAAAATAGCGCGCGCATCAAAACATCTTCTTATAACGAATAATTAAACAGTAAACGCGGTTGCGGTAACGCCTGCATCCCAGCTAAACCTCGGCCTTACCTTTATAAGCCACAGCTTTTCGGAATTATCATCGAGCACTAAAGCAAAGCCCTTGCCGCGAGGCATCTCTTCATAATATTTTGCAAGGTCTTGGTAAAGGTAGCTTGGCCTCAATATACCAACCGCTTCAATATCCGGGCCTGCTGTGAGCCTATGCGAAATAAAGAGGTCGCATTGTGATAGAAAGTCTGGGTGCAACTTTTCAGGCCTTTGAGTTGCTAGAACTAGGCTTAGGCCTGGCTGCCTTCCAACGCGAGCCCATTCAAGCAAAACTTGCAAAGCGATGCTCTCTCTATCCTTCGGCATAAACATGTGTGCTTCATCTACAAACATCCAAACAAGTGGCATTTCGCTGACCCGGCGCTCACCTTTTATGAGATTTGCCTCTTCCTCCTTTCTAAAAAGCATCCTTTCCTCGAAAAGTTTTTTACCGAGCAACGCAACGATAATATCGCGGACGCCTTCCATGCCTATTGCTTGCCTATAAGCAGAAACATCGATTATATTTATTGTTGCTGGCCTTGCAATATCTCTTATGCGTGTGCCTGTTTTCTCTATGAGGCCCCAACTCTTTGCTGCACGCAACCTATTTATGAGCGCTTGCTTTGTTACACTATCTGCTTCCTTGTCAACCTCAACTGCTTTAATTATCTCGTCTATGCCAAAGTAGGTACCCATCTTTTCCTTAAGCTCTTCGATTATTCGGGTTATTAGGACGCCTTCTGGGTCTTTCCAGGTGAGCCTAAAGAGGGCCATCCACTCTATCCCTGTGAGCTCAGATGCTTTTATTGTAAAGGAACCATCCACGGGAATACCTCTCTCCTGATAAAAAGAAAGCGTGCCTTTTGGCACAAGAACGCGTGCGTTAGTGCTTTGCGGTTTTAAACCCCATTCCTCAAGCAGAGAAGTATTAAATTTATTTGGGATTTTTAAAGACCAGAAAATTCCGACAGTATCGATAACAATAATTGAAATCCTATTCTGCAATGCCACTGGCAAGCGCGCAAACTCTTCAATCAAAACAGCCATTGTATAGCTCTTACCATAGCCACGCTTTCCACATATTAAAATCATATGTGGTTTCGCAAGGTCAATGCGAATGCGCCTACCCAAAACCGGGCGCTCACCTTTAGAAATAACAACCTTGCCTAAATAGCCAGTGCCTTCCGATCCATATTTTTCTAAATCGTTGAAAGTTCTGCCTATGACAGTTTCTTCCCTGGAAAAATCAATGGCCATGTTAGTAAAAAAGTTGTTGAATATTTATATTCCTTTCTATACCCCACATAAAGAAAAAACTACAATGTTAACTTATTTAAAATGTTTTTCGCAAATATGCTAAAGGAAGGTTGTTGCACATGGTTGATTTGAAGGAGCAAGAAACTGAACTAAGGCTTTTTCTCCAAAGTGTTGAGGAACAGATTGAAAAATTCAATAGGCTTAAAGAGATGTTTGCAGAGAAAAGAGATAGCATAAGGGAAGCGATGCAACAGCATAACTTTTCTCTTGTACCAGTAAAGATAAGTACCGAGCAATGCGAAGATGTTTTAGCAGAGATTGAACAGCACTTATTGGAACTAAACAAGTTGAAAAACTATTTGGGGGTTAAACTCAAACAAATTATTGAAGAAGAACAGCTGCTTGAATCCCTAAAGAAGAAGTTTGGTGATACTCTCGAGATTGATGAAGCAGAGCATGGCTTCGAGATAAAATACTTCGATAGCGAAGCGAAACAAGCTTTTGAGGAACTTCAAAAAAGCAAAGAAAAAATATCGCATATAAAAAGCACTTTAAGAAAGATTGAAAAACGCGAAGCAGAGGAGCAAGCGGAATAGAAAAAAACTGATTTTAGCTAAAATAGAATAATGGTATTACAAGTACATAAAAATTACTAATTGGTTGCTGGAGATGATAAGAACCCGCTGGAGGTTCTTATTGGCAAAGGAGGGAGAAGGGTACTTGAAGGCCCTTGGGGGCTTTGGTTAAGGAAGGGGGGTGGTTGGGTGGTGTTGAGAGCAAAGAGGCTTGCTCTTTGCGAGATAAAAAACCTTCTTACCAGAACGGACCTTCGTTAAGTACCCTTCTCGGAATAATTTGTTTAAGCGTTGAGATGCTGCATTGAGGCCGCGATAGCCAAGCATCTCTTTTATATCTCTTGCTTCTATCATGCCTTTCTTTTCTGCTAAATCCAATATCTGCTGATCTACTTGCGGAAGTATTACGTGTTCAGCTTTAAGCTCTTCTACTGCAACATGCTGCTTGGTTTTGGGCTGTTCAACATTTTTGCCTGCTGCGATTCTTTCGAGCTTATCATTGATCTCTTTCAGCAACTTATTAGTCTGCTCGCGCTCCTTTGCAAGCTGGAATAAAAGCAACGCTATGAAGAATGGATCCGAACAATGCTTTGAAATCTCTTCAATATCAACTGTTAGCCCAGCAAACTCCTTGGAAAGTTTACTGAATAAACCTTTGGTATTGCTGTTCATGATTGAATCAAAGTTATTCATAATATATCATGATAGTATCATGATTTTAAATACCTTTCGGTTCATTTTCCCAAAATCAGAGGGGCTTCTATTTTAATTTTTCTAACCCCTTTTTATTTAGCTTTACTACGAAAAAATAATAAAAAAGAAGGCTTGCGCCTTCTGTTTTTGCAATTTACTTCTTTACTAACTTTATCTCTATGGCAGAGACCTTCAACGGCTTGCCGTCTTCAGCTGTAACTTCCTCTGTGCTTGTCTTTATCTCTGCGATCTCAGCCTCTGTTATGAATTTATGTCTTACGATCTCTGCAACATCAACTGCCCTGCTTATTGCTTTGCCTCTGGCTTTAACAACAACTTCCTTTGCACCTTGGTTCATTTGTGTTACCACTGCAAGCACATAAGCCATCGTGCCTTTCTTGCCCACAAAGACTACATTGTCTTGTGCATTACCCTTAGTTTCTTTTTCTTCTGCCACAGCTGCACCTCCTTACAGTGTTGGTTTGAGTATTCAGCGTAGATACCTAATCGTTTTCTGCAATATTCCTGGAGTTTTGCCTGGATCATAGTTGAAATAAATTACTTTTCCAAGTATTAGGTTTTTCTCTACTATGCCTGGATAATACTTTGTGGAATAAAGATCTTTTATGTAAGCGATTTCGTTGCCTTTAACTGCAACATCAAATAGCTCAACGCTAAGCGGTGGATCTCCCGGTAAAGCAGGAACCTTTTCAATACCTTCCATTATTGGATGTTCGAAATCGATTCTTATTAGCTCACCTGTAACCCAAATCGGCTGCACGCAGGTAGGTACATTCTGCTTATCTGGCACACATTCCACTGGTGCAACGTCGCCCATATTAGCAAGCCAGCCAACTATTTCAGGGGCGCCTTCGCGAAGTATGCCTGAATTCTTTACGATGATGAGTTTGCCGCCTTTCTTAACGTAATCTCTTATTGCTTCGCCCAATGCTCTAGAAACAAACGGGCCTGTAGCGCTATTAGACTGGTCCAGCATTATTATATCATACTGAGCCAACTGTTCCTTTGGGCTTATTCGCAAAGAGTCAGCACTACGTATCCTATACTGAACTAAATCCTTGAGGTCATCAAGTACAGCTGTAGTCTCTTGGCTAGGCTGTCCTATAACAAGCATTCTTGCTGGGGCAGCATGTGTTATATAAGGAATGTCCCAAAAGCCAAGCCATGCGCCAGCAAGCACAACCACAATGAGAATAAGTATTAAAGGAATGAGCCCTTCGAAATGATAACTCAACCTCGCTTTAAAGCCACCAGCTGGCGGTACATAACCTGCTTCTTCATTGCCTTCTTCGTACATGAAAAACACCTTAACCCTTTATCATTAATCTGTTAAATATTATGGCTTGGTTCTTTTTTTATTTTTTTGCTTTGGCCTTTTTCCCTAACAACAACAAAATATGTGTTTTTGTATTTAAAAACCTTTTGTTTTAATATTAGGCTGAAACCCTTTCGCTGCTAGCTCTCCTTAATCTATTCATTATCGCTAATCCCAAGTCTTTTTCATCGATTGCATTTACAATAATAATATCGACATTCTTTGCATCTAACTCGCGAAGCAAAGCAAACAAATGCTTTGCTATTGAACTCTTTTGATATAGCTGCTTAACAATTACCCCTTTCAATTGCAGCCTTTTCTTGCTAGCGAGTATGAGCAATGCAACCTTTTTCTTTTCAGCAAAGTGCTTTGCTAGCTTTGCGGCTTTTTCAATTGCTTTTTCTTTAGTACCCTCAACCAAAATGAGCCTCGCTTTTGGGGCATAATGCCTATACTTTGTTCCTGGCGATTTTGCAACGCTAGTTTTCTTCTTCGCGCGAGCAACTGCATGCACCCTGAGCCCCGCTAAGACCTTACTGAGTTGCTCCGCTGTAATGCCACCAGGCCTTAAAAGAGTAGCTCGCTTAGAGGTTAGATCAACTACAGTCGATTCTAGGCCAATGTTTGCATTGCCTGCATCAATGATGCAAGCGATCTTTCCCTTAAAATCTTCAATTACATGCTTTGCATTAGTTGGGCTCGGCCTGCCTGATAAATTCGCTGAAGGCGCTGCTATAGGCAATTTAGCTTCTTTGCAAAGCAGCCTTGCTACTTTATGTGAAGGCATTCTGATTGCAATAGTATCTAAGCCAGCGGTAACAGCATTAGGTATGCAGGCTTTCTTTTGCAGTATCATTGTGAGTGGCCCCGGCCAAAAACGCTTTGCAAGCATTAAAGCTTTCTTAGGAACTTTCTTTGCAAGCTCATAGAGCTGCTCTATTGAATAGATGTGAACAATTATTGGATTATCGAGAGGCCTGCCCTTTGCTTCAAAGATCTTTTTCACAGCGCTTTCATCAAATGCGTTTGCGCCTAATCCATAGACAGTTTCAGTGGGAAAGGCAACGAGCTTACCTTCTTCGAGCAGCTTAGCAGCCAACCTTATCTTTGAAAGCGCTGGTCTATTTGGATTAACCTTCAAAATAAGTGTTTTCATTACCATTGCGAATCAGCCATAAAGCATGCCAAAGTACATCTTTTCTATGAGCTGGAAGTATCTGTGTTCAGCGCTTAGTGAAGGATGTGCAAAGTATTCTGGTGGCATCGCATAATAAGCAACATTTTCACCTATTTTCAAGCCAACAATATTGCCCTTTGCATTTGCAACCATGAAAGGTATTGCCTTTGGATACTCCTTGCCATCAGCAAAAAGCTTTGAACCAAAATCAAGAGTGAGCACTGTTGTGCTTGTACCTTTCGCTAGCGGTTTTACAATCGCAAAGTCCATTTCATCAGCAAGGTAAAGCGGCAGCGAAGCCGAAATACCATAAACAAATGGGTTCTCTCTGTTGATCGGAATGATTGAACCTATTAGCATTTCATTACCAGAGCAGTGCTTTATGTTGCAGTAGTTATCAACGTATTCAAGTGAAAGCAGTTCATTTAAAAGCACAGCTTCATCATTGAGCTTCCTTGCCCAAGGATTTATTATCCTATGCGGAGCGTTTTCATCAAAACTTATTTCATCCTCGTAAAGATAATTATCTGGATTCTCGAGCTCTGCAGCAGCATCACCGGTCCAAACCAATCTGCCGCCAGTGTTTGCATAATCGATAAACATCTTCACCTTTTCAGTGCTCATCTTGCGTGCTCTTTCAACAATCACAAGGTCAAACTCCTTAAGGTTTCCAGGGTTTATGTGATCTATATGAAGCATTGTTGGTCTAACACCAACATATTCAGGATTAGCTAATATGTCGCTAAGCAGATCTGGATTACCTAAACCATAATCACCATAAGCGATTAGCACCTTTGGTTTGCCCTTTACACTATAATAAATATTACACCAGCCAGGGATGCGCTCGCATTTCAGCGTATTTGTCCATGTGAGAATATAGAGCAATACAAACACAAGCACTAAAAGTGCTAAAATTCTCGCAGCTAAGCCTGCTGCTTTAGTTGCATCATCCAGCATGCTAACCATAATTTTAAATAGGTTCTTTTGTTTAAAATAATATTGTTGAAGAATATATGCTTTTTTAGGTGAGCAGATGGTAAAGCTTAGAAAAGGAAGGAGGGCTTATACGCCAAGTAGCACTTTAGGCATAATGCGCTTCTTTGATACAGAAAGCAAAGCGCCAAAAGTAAGCCCTGAGCTTGTTGTAGCAATAGCGATAGCGTTCATACTCATTATTCTCGTGCTGCAGGTTGTAGCTCTTTAATATCAAACAATTAGAAGTGCCTCTTATTTTTCGCTCTTTTGCTTCACATCTATGTAAAATTCTCTTTCAAGCAGTTTCTCCATGGTGCCTTTCGAGAATTTTATTTCCGTGTTTGTTTCCTTTTCTATGCGCTCTTTGAACTTTTCAATAAATGCTTTATCGCTACAATCCATTTCAAGGATTGCCTTTTGTTTTGGGGTTAGCCCCTTTTCTTTCCTTTTTGCTTGTATCCTCCGCACTAATTCGCGAAACTCCCACTCTCCCTTCAGCTCAGAATCGGCTTTAGTATCCAAGCAAAGAGTAAACTCTTCAAACTCCTTGCATTCAAAACCTTTCGGCCTTTTTTTTGCTTCTTTTGCTTCAAGAACATTACAGCCAACTTTGAGCAATTGCAAAGTATTGCTTAATTCCTTTCCGGTTTTTGTTACAACTATTAGCGCTTTCAATGGCCATCTGCGCCTTAGCTTGAGCTCTTCTCTCAAAGCCAAGCAAGCCTGCATAACATCTAAAGCGAGTTTGAATTCCTTTTCAAGCTCTTTATCAATAAGCGCTTCTTCCGGCTCCGGTAATTCATACAGGTGTATGCTTTCAAGCGCATCCTTGGACTTAAACTGCTGGAAGATAAATTCTGCGGTATG
>JAFCEU010000013.1:12120-14278 GCA_017608995.1 Candidatus Iainarchaeum sp.
GCCGAAAGAATTTCCTGTTCAGCATCAACACGATCTCGAACCAGTTTTATATAGGTTCTGCTGAACTCCTCAATAACAAAGCGTTCTAATGCTGGCAGAACATTCCAGAGCTTGTAGCTGTTGTAAGCTTCAAGAACCTCTTTCGCAAGAGAGTTATACCTGCTCAAAAGCCAGCGGTCTTCGATGCTAAGCTTGCTTTTATCTATCTTCAAATCCTCCAGCTTTAAATCCAAGTAAAGTGAAGCGTAGTTGAATGTGTTGAAAAGTATGTTGAAGAAGCGTTTTATATCCTTAAAATCATCCCAGCTAAATTGAATATCGTTGCCTTTGGAAGTTTTTACAAGGTAATAGCGCAAATAGTCGCGACCGTACTTCTTTATAACATCGCCTGGCATTATAGCGTTCCCTGCGCTTTTACTCATCTTTTTCTTATCAATATCAAGGACCATGCCATGCACAAGTATGCTCTCATACGGCTTTTTATCGAAGCAGATTATGCTTGTTATTAGCTGGGAATTCCACCAACCGCGCACCTGATCTGTGCCCTCTAAGTTGAGGTCGGCTGGCCAAAACTTTTCAAAGAGTTCTTTATTTTGTGGAAAGCCAAGTGCTGCCCAGCTTGAGACGCCAGAGTCAAACCACACATCAAGCACTTCAGGAACGCGATGCATTTCACTGCCGCATTTACATTTTATTTTTATTTCATCTATATATGGCCTGTGTAAATCCGGGAGCTTATCTATCTTTGCAAGCTTTTTAAGCTCTGCTACTGAACCAACAACGATGCGATTTTGGCATTTGTCACAGAGCCATATAGGCAATGGAGTGCCCCAATAGCGCTTTCTTGAAATTGGCCAGTCACCTAAAGATTCAAGCCAATTTCGCATTCTGGCTTTCATCCATTCTGGAACCCAATTAACCTTTTCGTTCTCCTCAAGAAGCTTGCTCTGAATCTTTCTTATATTGAAAAACCACTGCGGAGTAGCAAGCATTATAAGCGGTGTTTTGCAGCGCCAACAAACCGGGTAATCGTGTGTGTATGGATGCCTATAAACAAGGAACCCATCCGCTTGCAGATCAGCTATTATTTCCTTATCAACCTCGCGAGCTTTTTTGCCTGCGTATTTGCCAGCTTGCTCAAGCATGGTGCCATCCATAGCAACAGGGCATAACACAGGTAAGCCAGCTTTTGTGCCTGCATCGTAGTCCTCTTTTCCATGCCCGGGTGCAGAATGCACCAAACCTGTTCCTTGCTCGAGCGTAACATAACGCTCACTCAGAATAACGCGGTAAGCACCTTTAAGCTCTGGCAGCGCAAGGTGCTTTTCAAGCGGATTCTTGTAGCGCAAGCCTTCAAGCTCTTTGCCCTTAACAACTTTCTCAATTGTGTAGCCTGCTTCAATAGCATCCATTAGCTCCTGAAGTAGTTCTTTTGCAACAATCCAGGTTTCACCATTGCTTAGCTTAGCAAACACATACTCAAACTCTGGATGTGCCATAACACCAGTGTTTCCGGGTAAAGTCCAGGGCGTGGTAGTCCATATCACAAGGAATGTATCGGGCTTATCAACCAAGGGAAACTTAACATATATACTTTCATCTGTTAGCTTAACATATTCTATCTCGTTGTAAGCTACTGCTGTTTCACACCTCGGGCAAACATGCACGGGATACTTGCCAAGATAAAGCAAGCCTTTCTGTTCAGCCTGCTTGAACGTCCACCATATTGCTTCAATATAATCCTGTGTCAGCGTAAGGTAAGGATTTTCCCAATCCATCCAAACGCCCAAATCAAAAAACTCAGCGTTCATAGCGTCGATGTAAGCGGTAGCGAAGCTCCTACACTCTTCAACAAACTTTGCTATGCCGTATTTTTCGATTTCTTGCTTGTGCTTTATACCAAGCTTTTTCTCAACCTTGTTTTCAATCGGCAAACCATGTGTATCATAACCAGGCCTATCAAAAACATAAAAGCCTTGCATGCGCTTTGAGCGCATCACAACATCCTTAAGAACCTTGTTTAAAGCAGTGCCCATATGTATATGGCCTGTAGCATAAGGAGGTCCATCCATAAAGTAGAACTTTTTTTCCGAAGCAGCATTTTTGCGCCTAACCTTTTCAGGAATATTTTGCTCTAACCAGAGCTGCTTTATGCGCT
>JAFCEU010000014.1 GCA_017608995.1 Candidatus Iainarchaeum sp.
ATGGTTCTTAGGCCTAATGCTTATGCAATATGGGAAAAAATTCAGGAGATATTCAACAAAAAGATAAAGCGCTTGGGGCACAAAAATGTTTACTTCCCGCTTTTTATCCCAGAGCACCTTTTTGAGAAGGAAAAAGGGCATGTAGAAGGCTTTGAACCAGAAGTTGCCTGGGTTGAGAGAGCAGGCAATAAAAAGCTTGAAGAAAGGTTAGCGGTAAGGCCGACAAGCGAAACTATTTTCTATGAAAGCTATGCAAAATGGATTCGCTCGCATAGGGACCTGCCATTGCTTTTGAATCAATGGTGTAGCGTAGTGCGCTGGGAGTTCAAGCATCCAAAACCATTTTTAAGAACTCGCGAGTTTCTTTGGCAAGAGGGGCATACCGCTCACGCTACTCGTGAAGAAGCAGAGAAAGAGGCACTCACAATTTTAAAGGAGTATATTGATCTGATAGAAAACTACTTAGCAATACCTGTTATAGCAGGCAAGAAAACAGAGCTTGAAAAGTTTCCAGGCGCGGAGTATACTCTCACAATGGAAGCGCTAATGCCTAGTGGCAGAGCATTGCAGATGGGCACATCACATTTTCTTGGACAAAACTTTGCGAAAGCATTCGGAATAAAGTTTTTAGATGCAGATGGAAAGAAAAAGTATGTTTGGCAAACCAGCTGGGGAATAAGTACAAGGTTGATTGGCGCAATGGTTTTAGTGCATGGTGATGATAAAGGTGCAATAATTCCACCAAGGATCGCTGAAAATAAGTTGGTTATAGTGCCTATATACTTTGCTGATTCAAAGGAAAAAGTGCTTGAAAAGTGCAGAGAACTTGCAAAAAGATTGGCTGAATTCAATCCTGTAGTTGATGACCGCGAGCAATATACGCCTGGTTGGAAATTTAATGAATGGGAGCTTTATGGAATCCCGCTGAGGATAGAACTTGGTCCAAAAGATTTGCAGAAGAAGCAAGCAGTACTTGTAAGACGCGATAACAATGAAAAGATGGTTGTTTCTTTGAGCAAGATTGAAAGTAAAGTGAAGGAAACCTTGGAAAGTATTCAAAAAGCGCTCTTCGAAAAAGCAAAGAAGTTTTTGCAGGAAAACACTGTTGAAGTAAACAATAAAGAGGAATTCTTAAAAGCGATGAATGCATGCAAAATGGCTTATGGCTACTTCTGCGAAACTCCTGAATGCGAAAAAGCGATTAAGAAGCAGAGCGCAGCAACTAACAGGGTTATTCCTTTAGGTCAGAAGGAAGCAGATGCTAAATGCTTCTTCTGCGGAAAACCAGCAAAGCGCAAAAGTTACTTTGCAAAAGCGTATTAGCTTGAATGCAACCCACAATTGAATTGCTTGCAAGAAAAAGGTTTATTAATAAGAAAACATTAAATTTTAAGTGTATGTCTGCACGCTACATTCCTTTTGTATTATTTTTTCTGCTCCTTTGTGCTAGTGTTCAAAGCGCTTCTTGGAGCATAGCTGAGCTTAAAACAAATAAAACATCGCTTACTGAAGGCGAGCTTTTTGAAGTAAGCGTTGTTATAAAAGGCGAAGCTGAGAACCTCACTTACACCTGGGATTTCGATGATGGCTCTGGAAAGCTTCAGCTAACGGAGCCTAAAGCTTATCACGTTTTTTATATTGATGATACTACATATTCTAAGGAATTTCAAGTTAGTGTTGTTGTGAGCGATGGCAAAGCTATCGATATGCAGAGCGCTACTGTTAAAGTAAGAAGAGCAAGGAGCGGAAGCGCAAAGATAAAGCCATTTAGTTCGGAATTTTTTAAGCTACACAGCAAATCAGAGCCAATAGTGCTTAGCTTCGAGATACTCGATTATTCTGATAATATACTGGACCAATCGAGGATAAGGAGTATAGGGGCATCTATTAAAGGCGAGGAACTTTCTGTTTCGCAGGAGTCTATGGGACTTTATAAAGTAGAGTTTTTGCCGAGATTTTACTTCAACTATGTTGAGTTTTTAGATATCGGTGTGGAAGCAAACCTTGGCAGAGGCTATCAGAAATTTGAAACAAAGCTTCCTATTTACTTCAGCAGTGCGGAGCTTAAGATTCCATCAAATCCGATACGTGATAAAAAAGCATACATAGGCATGCCTTTGGGCGAGATAGAAACACAAATACTTTATCCAGATAATAGTTCTGTTATATCAGGAGAATTCTACGCAAGTATAATAAGCGATTCTAATGTTATAGAAAAAACAAAGCTCGCTAAGAAAGAAAATACTTTTTCCGCAAAATTTGAGCACGTGTTTTCTTTAGAAGAGATTGAAAAAAAATTCTCGCTAGTTTTAGAAGGCAAAGATAATTATGGCAATATTCTTAAAAGAAACGAATATGAATTTACACTTTCAAAAGATAATCCGCTTTTCGACCTTGTTGTTTTGCAGCCTGAGCTGTCAAGTAAAAACAAGTTTGGATTTGGGCAAGAGATCACAATAGAAGCAGAACTAAGATCAACAGCAGGGATTGAAAACGCAGAGGTTTTTCTTACGATGCCTGCCTTGGGTATAAAGAAATATTTTAGCAAAGAAGCCAACAAATATGTTCTGAATTTCACTTTTCCTTCCAGAAAAATGCAGAACACAGAATTGCAGATTATAGCAACCGGCATTGTTTCTGGTAGTGAGTTTGCAGATTTTGAAACTTATTCAATTTCAATAACAAACGTGTTGAATATAGATTTTATTTACCCGATTGACGCAGAAAAAGCAAACACAGTTTTTGAAAAAGATAATATGCTAAAGGTTAGCCTTAGCTATCCCGATGGTTCTCTTGTTGAAATCCCTGAAATCAAAGCACTTCTTTATTTAGATGGCAAGCGGAGGGGCATTACCTTGGAAAGAGATCCAGAGAAAGGTTATTACTTCTACAAATTCGATGAACCCTTGATGAATTCACATACTTTAAAATTGGTGCTTACAGGGGTATTCAGTGGCACTAAGGAGATAAAAGCGAATATCGTTCAGCCGCCGGCTTGGAGCGCAGTTGTAACACTCTTGCTAATATTAGCTATTTTGGGTATTCTGGTTTATGTTGTGTATAGCAGGTTTAAGCAATGGAAGAGTGAGCAGCTAAAATTGTCTGACCGCATCGTGCAGCTTGAGCATGAGATGAAAGTTTTGCAGAAGGACCTTTTCAAAGGAAAGGTTACCCCGAAACAATACAAGGAAAAGATGCTTCTCCTCCAGAACGAAAAGGAAACAATAAAAGAGAGGCTTTCTGCTACTCTTAATTTCTCCCACTTTATTTCAGGCTTCATTAAATCCCTTATACCGAAGAGAAAGTCTGCATTAAAGCAGATTATTGTTGCGCCTTTGCCCAAGCTTCCCCCAAAGCAGCCTGTTGAGAAGCCTAAAGAGGAAATTCCTAAAGAGAAAAAGGAGTTGCGAGAGGTTAGGGCACCAAAGATAATTGAAGAAAAAAAGCATGCTGAGCGAGTAGTTGTTAAGACTCCGAAAGCGGTTCCGCAAAAAGAAAGGGTTATGCAAGCTGAGCCAACAAAGCCCGAAGAAGTTGCGCAACCTCAAAAGCCTATACCACAAAAGGAGCTTTCCCTCGAAAAAGAGCTTATGGATATAAAGAGAAAAATCGTTCCTGAAAAGGAAGAAGAGCCAGCCATAATTCCAGTGACCCAAACTGAAGCATTCTCGCCTGAAGATGTTGCAGAGATAAATAGGCTTTGTGGAATACTCAAGCCAATGGCCGAGAAATATAAGGCTGGAGAGCTTTATAGGGCACTTATTGCTGAAGGTTACAAGCCAGCCATCGCGCTTGCAGTTATTGAGAAGATTTTCAAAGAAAAAAGATATTAGGCATTTCTTGCAAAGCGCTCTATCTCCTCACTGCTGAGCGAGCAGCCATTATATTTTAATGAATAAAGTGCTGCTTTCAATACCTCTTTATCCTCCCCAAGTGTTTTTTGCAATAGCCCTTTTTCATATGCTAATGCAATGAGTTCGCTTGAGCGCGCAATTGTTAGTTTCCCAAAATTCTTTTTGAAAAATTTTACTCTTTCCTTGTTCATAATAATCCTTTGCCCGTGCCTTTTTTGAAGAAGTCTTCGCAATTTTTCAGGCTCTTCTATAATCATGCGCGTTGTTCTTTCATCAATGATTATTCCCTTAGCGTTTATACTTATTGCCAGTGCCAGTATTTCTGATTCGCCAAGCTGTATTATTTTCAAGTGTCCGTGCTTTGATAAAAAGCAGCTATTAGCGGTTTCCATAATTTCCCTTGCAAAGCGTTGTTTCTCTTTCGAGAGCTTTTTTACTTCCAGCCAACCATCTGAAATGCCTTTATTTATCCTCAAGGCGTTGAGTTCAAACCTTTTTATTCTGAGCGGATTCCTAACGCTTTCATCTAAAACAGCCTTTGAAATGACAAGACGCATTTTGAGCTCTTTGCAAAGCTCCTTCATTATATCAAATAGGCAAGAAGTTGAGAGTGATATGAGTGAACTTGAGTCGACCACAAAGACGTTTTTCATAGCTATACACCTAATGCTTTCTTCAGTGCTCTAAGTCTTGCACCGATTCCCTTTCCAATTTCCTCTTTATCGTGCAACTTTGTTGCACCTATATATTCAAGCAGGGTTTTTTTATCCGCTCCAGTAAGAGCTGCAGCTTGGCCTAACGATGCACCTAAAAAGTATGCATCGCTTGCATACTTCACCCGAGCTTTATCAATTAGGCTTTGGACAAACCTGCCAAAGTAAGTGTCTATGCGTTCAATTCTGTTGTGTAGCGATGCAAACGCTTTCTCGAACCTTTTTGCATCATCCTGCTCCAAATAAAAAACAAGTTTTTTGAGAACCGTTATTATTTCACGCTTGTTTTTTGGCCATGTTCTGGATTTTATTATGTGCTCTTTTGTAAGTATTTTATGTAGCACATAGGCAATGATGCTTTGCTGGGCTATAAGCTCACTATTCTTTTGTACAGCGTCCTTTATCAATTCATTTGCTTTTATTCTCAGCTCCATTTCCTTATTATCACTAAATAGTTTTAGTATAGTTCTCATGTTTTTGAGCAGTTCGAAACGATTTTCTACGTGCATCTATTTACAGAAAGATATTGAACCTTTATATTTCTTTCCATATCCTTCAAGAGCTCGCAGTGGCTGTTCTCAACCTATTTTAATTTTTCGCACAACTGGTTTTTATATTGGTTTTTGGGGCCGTAGTGTAGCCTGGTCTATCACTCCAGCTTGGGGTTGAATCCAATATGCTGGCAACCCGGGTTCAAATCCCGGCGGCCCCATTTGCATAGAAAGGTTAATAAATATCTATTTCCTATTTTTTTAGATGCAAACGAAAAAAGCTTTAGTGTTGGTTTTACTCCTCTGTGTTTTTGCTAGCTTGCATGCCGCAAGCCTTAGCTTTACTTTAGAACCAAACCTCCTTAAAGCTGCAAAGCTGAATTATGGGCAGCCTGTAAAAGTCACTGCAAGGTTTGAAAACGACATCTCCAATATTAAAAATCTCGAGCTCACGATGTTTATCCCCGATGTAAATCAAAAGAAATATTTCAGCCAGATAGCAGAAAACACCTTTGTTTTAAATACAATAATGCCAAAAATGCGCAACCTTAAAACTATAACTCTTGTGTTTGAAGCGAAGGGTTATGAAAACGATATTGAGGTTTCTATATCGAATAGCAGACCGGTTCGACTTACTGATGAGATCTTGGTTGAGCTTTTGGAGCCAACTTCTGGTAGTGCAATTATTTCAGCACCAATAAAGGAGATAAAAATAAAAGCGAGGTATATTGATGGTTCTCCAATGGAAGAAAAAACATTGCTGGCAAACCTCCTTGTTGATGGTGAAAAGATTCAGCTTAAATTCTCAAAGGAAAACGATTATTATGTTGCAGAATTGCCTGAGCCTGTTCCAGTAGGCGAGCACGAGATTTCGGTAAAGGTTTACGGGCTCTTCAGAGGCGAGGATTCAACTAAGACACAGCCAAATGTCATTCTAAGCAGCGTTTTGCTCTTCTTGTCTTTTATGATCGCCGTAGGGCTTCTCTGGTTTGTCATAAGTTATCTCAAACGCAGAACGTCCTTTGAAAAACAAAGATCAGTTAGCGGTGCTATTAAAGGTCAGGAAATAATAGAAGTTAAGAAAACTCCAGAACAAAAAATACAGAAGAAAGAGCATATGGAGGAATTCACTATTGAAGCTCCCCCAAAAGAGCCAGAAGTAGTTGTCTCGAAAGAAGCTGAAAGCGAAGAGCTTGAGGTGAGGGAAGTTAAAACCTCTAAAAGCGAACCCGAAAAAGAGCAGGAGCTTAAAGAAAGCATAAGGGAAGCTACGCAGGCTGCAGCAGAGGAAAAACAGCAAGCAGCTCCACCAGAGGGAATTAAGGCTGAGGAGCCTAAACCACAAGAGGTTAAATTGCCTGAAGCTCCACCGAGCGAACCAAAAGAAGCAGAAAAACAAGCGATTCCAGCTGAAGTAGAAAAGCAGCCGGAAGAGCAAGCAAAGGAGGAGCAAAAGCTAGAAATGCCAAAGGGAAAAGGCCTATTTCCTTTAATTCCACCGAAGAAGAAAAAGGAATAATTAAAAGACCCCAGCAATTTGTTGGAAACTCTTTTTAAATTATCTTTTCACTTTTAAATAATAACGATGGGCCCGTAGCTCAGCAGGCAGAGCACCAGACCGATTTCTCTGACGTTAGTTGGAGATTTCGGGGTGAAGCTCTTAACCTGGGTGTCGCGGGTTCGAATCCCGTCGGGCCCACTCTTTACGATGGGGCTGTGGTGTAGCCTGGCCTAGCATTCCAGCTTTGGGAGTCAGAACCTCCGGCGGGTTCCGACACCTCCAGCAACCTGGTGATGTTCATAATAAAGTGTTTTCGTACTGCTGCAAGGTTCTTGATGACCAAAACAGCTGGCGACCTGGGTTCAAATCCCAGCAGCCCCATACACAAATTTTCTAGTTGCGAAGCACTCCAAAACTTATATATATAGTTTTTGCCATTATAAACTAATTATGCGTTTCATTGAGATCGCTAGCGTTATGCAGAAGCTCGAATCCATAAGTTCGCGTATAGAGATGGTTGCCGAGCTATCAAAGCTATTTGCAAAAGCCTCTAGCAACGAGATAGATAAAATCGTCTATCTTATACAGGGGCAGTTAGGACCTGCTTATAAAAATATAGAGGCTGGCCTAGGTGAAAGCTTTGTAATAGAGGCTATCGCAAAAACAACCGGCTATAGTGAAGAGCACGTAAAGAAGCTTTTTAAGGAGAAAGGCGATTTAGGCTTAGTTGCTCAGGAGCTTGTGCAAAAGAAGAAGCAGCTTTCGCTTTTCGCTGAGGAGCTAACGCTTGAAAAGGTTTTTAGCAACTTTCTGAAGATAGCTAACGCTAGCGGCGCAGGCTCACAAGATTTAAAGATAAAGCTTCTGTGCGAGCTTCTGAATTCAGCAAAGCCTCTGGAAGCAAAATACATTGTCAGAGTTCCTCTAAATACTTTACGTTTAGGTGTTGGCGATCCTACAATAATGGATGCATTGGCTGAAATCAACATTGCGGAGTTTAAGAAGCAAGCTAAGCGGATTGTTAAAGAGCTTAGCGCTAAGTATTCTGGCGATGAGCTACACAGGCAGATAAGAGCTAAGCTGAGGGGGCTCATTGAAGAGAAGTACAATATTCACTCCGATTTGGGCTATATAGCGAAGAGGCTCAAGGAGAAGGGGCTTAAGGCGCTTGATGAGATTACTATAACACTTGGCATCCCAATAAGACCTACATTAGCTGAGCGCCTGAGCACTGCTGAGGAAATTATAAAAAAGCTTGGAAAGTGCGCAGTAGAAACAAAGCTCGATGGCTTCAGAATGCAGATCCATAAAGACGGTGACAAAGTAATAATATTCTCCCGCAGACAAGAGGATATGACCTATATGTTCCCCGATATTGTTGCGGGCGTTCGCGAGCAGATAAAAGCAAAGAAAGCAATAGTTGAAGGTGAAGCAATCGCTTATGATGAGAACACCGCTCAGTTCTTCCCATTTCAGGTAACAATACAAAGGAAAAGGAAGTATGATATAAAGGAATTCGCTGAAAAGTATCCTCTAAAGCTTTTCCTTTTCGATGTAATGTATGTTGATGGTAAGAACACAATGAGTTTGCCTTTTATAGAGAGGAGAAAAATTTTGGAAAAGTTAGTAAAGCCAGGCAGAGTAATATCGCTTACCGAAATGATTATAACAGATAATCCGAAAGAGCTTGAAACTTTCTTCAATAGTTGTGTTGAGCGCGGCCTGGAAGGGATAATTGCCAAGGATTTGCATGAGCGCTACATTGCGGGCGCAAGAAAATTCGCTTGGATAAAACTGAAGCGCTCATATAAAGGCGAACTAACAGATACAATAGATGTTGTTATTATAGGGTATTATAAGGGAAAGGGTTCTCGCGCAAAATTTGGTTTGGGAACACTGCTTGCTGCCTCTTACAATCCAGAAAAGGATGTCTTTGAGTCTATAGCTAAAATAGGGTCTGGTATGACAGAGGAGCAGCTTGCAGAGCTTGAAAAAATGCTTAGCAAAATAGTTGCAAAAAAGAAGCCCGCTCGCGTGGTTAGCGAACTTGAGCCGGATTACTGGGTGGAACCAAAGTATGTTGCTGAAGTAATCGCTGACGAAATAACCAAGAGCCCGGTGCACAGCTGCGCTAAGGAGATTATAGGCGAGGGCTTAGCGCTTAGGTTTCCTAGGCTTTTGAAGCTCCGCGTAGATCGTAAACCAGAGCAGGCAACAACCACAAAGGAGATAATTGAGATGTATAAGCAGCAAAAAACTTTGAAGGTTGAGCAATAATGCTTGGAAGAAAACTAAATATGCTTGAAAGAGCATTCATCTTTGTTATAAGCTTTGTTATTGTTGTTTATGGCATGTTTCATTTCCGAATATGGAGCGTGCGGATGACAAACTTCTTTTTTAGAACTGATAGCTGGCTTGAGCTATTATTTGTGTTTGCGCTCACAAGCTTTATAACAATGCTTCTCACATGGTTGTTGCAGCTTGAGTTTTCAATAGCTGCAAAAACCCCAATGCCCAAAAAGAGGCCCAAGAGAACTAATTAAAAATCTTTTTTGCCTTAATCCAAAAGATGAAGGCAAGCAGATTCCTCAAAAAACACAGTATTGAGATAGGATATAGGGTAAGGGTAAAGGCTCATGGCAATGAGTTTATTGGTTATGTTCTTCCTTCTAACGAATTTTTGGAACTGAAGCTTGATAATGGTTACAATGCAGGTTTCAATCCTGAACTTATAGAGAAGATTGAAGTGCTAAGCAAAGGCAGGAGGCCTGCCAAGCCAAGGGTCGCTAAGCCAGAACAAAACCCTTCTTTACCATTGGTAACTATAATGCACACCGGTGGCACTATCGCAAGCAGAGTTGATTATACCACTGGTGGAGTTTCACCAAGTTTTGAAGCAAGCGATTTAATAAATAGCGTACCAGAGCTGCTTAGTATAGCACAGATAAAGTCTTTTCTATTTTCAAATATATTTTCAGAGGAGGTGCGTTTTGAGTATTACTCAAAGCTTGCAAGAGCATTGAAGCACGAGCTAGAGAGCAACGCTAAGGGCATAATCGTTACGCACGGCACAGATACGATGCATTATACAGCTAGCGCGCTCTCTTTTATTTTTGAAAATTTGCCAAAACCAATAGTGCTTGTAGGCGCACAGCGGAGCAGCGACAGGCCAAGCAGCGATGCTGCTCTAAACCTAACCAGCGCTGTGCGCTTTATAGCCAATACTAAGGTTAGAAAGCTACACAGCTCGCGCAGAGACGCATTCAAAGCGGTAAATGCTAAGCCCATTGCCGAGGTAAGCGCACAAGGCATTAACTACCTAAGCAGTTATCCAAAGCAAGTAAGCGGTAAACTTAAGATTTACGATAAATTTGAGGAAAAGGTTGCAATATTAAAAGCAAGGCCAAATATGCTCGCAGAGGAAATTGAATTCTTTGAAAAGAAGAAATATAAAGGGCTTATTATTGAAGGTACTGGTTTGGGACACTTAGGTATTACCACTGGCAGAAATAAGGAGAACTTCAAAGCGCTTAAATCCTTGATTGATTCCGGCTGCATTGTCTGCATCACTACGCAATGCATTTTTGGAGCGGTGAATCCAAACGTATATGCAACTGGCCGAAAATTGAAAAACCTTGGCGTGATTTTTTTAGGCGATATGCTAAGCGAAACCGCTTTTATAAAGCTTTCCTGGGTTTTGGGCAACTTTGGAAAAGAAAAAGCTGCTGAGCTAATGCCACAAAACCTGCGCGGCGAGCTCAATACGAAGCGTACTTTAGAATTCCTCTAATTAATAATGAGCATATGTTCAAAATACTAAAATTTTCAAAAGATTTAAAAATTTTTTACTCTAAGTAGGTTTCGTAAAATTGCGAGCTACAATAGTTTTTTAAACAAAGAGAGACTATTTCTAATAGAAATAACTTTTGACGATTGGTGGTGCTATGGATGGTTTTACTCTCAGCTTAAGGCCCAAGGCATTGCCTATTAGGGCTGGCAAGCCGATTGCTATAATTCACGAGAATATTGCAAGGCAACTTGGCATCTTTCCGCTTGACAGAATCGAAATAAAAAATCCAGAGATAAAGAAGAGGATAATTGCAATAGTTGATGTTACCGATTCAATGGTTTCCACTGGGGAGATCGGTCTGTTTGAAGATACAATTAATGAGCTAAAGGTAAAAGATAGTCGTGCTTTGGAAGTACGCGCAGTTGAACGGCCAAGAAGCGTGGAGTATATAAAAAAGAAAATTTTGGGTAAAGCGCTTAGCGAAGCGGAAATTAAAACAATCGTGAGTGATTTAGATCAAAACAGGCTGAGCGATGTTGAGGCAGGCGCATTCATGAGCGCTGTTTACATACATGGCTACAACATGGCTGAAACTATTGCAATGACAAAAGCGCTTGTTGAAAATGGTAAGAGGATTAAGTTTGATGTTTCGCCAATTGTTGATAAGCATTCTATTGGCGGTATAAATGGCAGAGCTACGATGATTATAGTGCCCATAGTGGCTTCTGCAGGCTTGTACATACCAAAAACTTCCTCGCGGTCGATAACTTCAGCTTCAGGCACGGCTGATGCAATGGAAGTACTTACAAATGTTTGCCTTGACGTTGAGCAAATAAAAGAAATAACTGAGAAAATTGGCGCAGTAATATGCTGGGGTGGCGCCCTGAACTTAGCACCTGTTGATGAAAAAATTATTAAGGTTGAATATCCACTCTCATTAAATCCTCAGGGGCAGATAATCGCAAGCGTTCTTGCGAAGAAGGCATCTGTTAGTTCTAAATATATTGTTATTGATATCCCTGTTGGGCCTGGGCTTAAAATAGAAGACAACAAGCAAGGTGAACTACTTGCTGAGAAGTTTATAGCTGTTGGAAGACGCCTTGGCATGCATATCGAAGCAGTTTTAACTGATGGCAGCCAGCCTTCCGGGCCTGCATTTGGTCCAGCATTGGAAGCAAAGCACGCTATGCGGATACTTGAGGGCAAGTGCTTCGATTCTTTAGCACAGAAGAGTTGTGAGCTCGCTGGCGTGCTCTTCGAGCTTGTAGGCAAAGCGAAACGCGGCCAAGGATTTGATTACGCAAAGAAGATATTAAAATCTGGAAAGGCCCTTAAGAAGATGAAACAGATAATTAAAGCACAAGGCGGGCGGGTTTCAAGCTCGAAACAAATAAAGCCTGCCCCTTATAAAGAGAAAATAATTGCTAAGCGCGAAGGCGAAATTGCGCGCATAGATGTAAGACGCTTAATTAATATAGCAAGGCTTGCAGGCGCGCCTTACGACAAAAAAGCAGGTGTTTTATTGAATGTTGAATCTGGCGATAATGTTTCAAAGGGCGATGTTCTCTACACAATATTTGCAGAAAATAAAAGGAAGCTTGCGCTCGCGGTTAGAGAAGCAAAAAGAAGCTCTGGAGTGAGATTAAGCAAAATAATATTAAAGAAAATAATCTAACGAATGATTAGTTTTAAATATAAAAAAGAAAATAAATCAGTAAGGGTCTCTGAAATGAAAAAGATGACTGTATTGGCTTTATTTTTTCTTTTATTTACGTATGTGCAAGCACTTAACGGAATCATAGATATTAAGGCAGAGTCTGTAGATGAAAGCACGCCGTTGGAAGTTACAGTTGAATGCAAGGATCCAGGTACGGTTTCTTTAGAGATTTATTCTGAAGAAGATGAAACAACACCAGTTTATTCCGTTACAAATTTGGCATGTGGTAATACAGCTAATGCAGGTACGCTTTCGCCAGGAATTTACAAAATAAAAGCAACTTTAAATGCTGCGCAATGCAGCCCGTGCGTTTTTTATAAATACGTTAATGTAAGTCCTATAATAACTCTTTTTGTTCCAGAGAATCATTTTCTGTTAGTTTTTACGATTCCGCTTGTTGTACTCGCTTTTATAAGGCTCTTTAAGAGTTCTTAGAGCACTCATAAAGCGTATTAAACATCTGAATAAACTCCTCGACTTCAATCAGCGCCACTTTCTTCTCAAGCTCAAAGCTATGCAGTATTTCAATCCCTTGTTTCGTTTCAATTCCAAGCTTTTTACTCAAAAACTCCCTTGAGCACGATATAGCGTTACTTAAATTTTTATTCCTGTGCCTAAAGAGCTCTTCAACAAATCGGAAAAATAAGAGCTCATCAACAGCTTTATTTTTTCTTTCGTTTTTTTCCAATTTAACTATCCTTGATCGATTTTTTGGTTTTGGGAAAAATGCTTTGGGTTCAATTTTACCTATCACTTTTGGGTTCGTTTTATATTGCGTGAGAACGCTCAATGCGCCGTACTGAGGAAAGCCCGGCAATGCAGTTAGCTTTTCCACAAATTCTTCCTGAAACACCAGCACCGCCAACTCAAAACCGTGCTTTAAAAGCTTCATTATAATTTTTTTACTTATATGGTAAGGTGGCGTTGAAACTACTTTATTAAAATCAGGAAGCTCAACCTTGAGGAAATCCCCACATATTAATTCTAAGTTTTCCTTTGCAAGCTCATTTTGAAGGAGTTCGCAAAGTGTTTCGTCATATTCAATAGCTATCACACTGCAATGCTTTTGCAATTCCCTGGTTAAAAAACCAGTACCTGCACCTACTTCTAGCACTTTGTCTTTTTCGTTAAGCTCTGCTGCTGAAACCATTCTTTGAATTACCTTCTCATCTGTTAAAAAATTCTGTGCTAGCTTCTTCTTAGGTCTAAATCTATATTTCGCCATTAGTTCGGTCAGTTCTATAAAAAGGCTCATATTCCCACTAAAACTTTTTTTTCCTGTGCGGTCTTACAAATAGGTAATGCTTTTGTTCAGGCCCCTGTATTTCCTCAATGATGCGCTTTATTATTGCTTTTAATGGATCTGGTATCAAAGGAACACGCTTTTCAATATCCTCGAATGATTCAAACGGCTTCTTTTCCCTTTCTTCTAATATGTCAACTAAGTGCTTCTTGCCCAAGCCAGGCAATAGCTCAAGCTGGTGCATCCTTATGGTTATTGGCTGCGCATTATTGTAGAAATCTAAAAACCTTTTTGGGTCTTCCCTCACAATCTTTTCCACAGCCGCTTCGAGCTCTGCTTGTGCAGCAGCTGTGAGTTCATCGTAGCTTATGCGCCTCTTTATGAATTTTATCTTATCTCTATCATCCTTTCCTATATAGACCTTTTCGAATATTTTCAGCTCCTTGCTTGGGATTACCTCTAGCAGTGTGAAATATTTTGTACCGATAACTAACGCTGTTGGTTCGTCCTTTAGTCCATGCTTTCCCCTAGGTAAATAGTCTAGCACTAGTGCGAATTCCTCCATTAAGGTTCTTTCTTCGCTCATATTACATCATTTCTTTTTTGGTTTTGGCCCGTATTTTTTTACTATCTCCAATGCTGCTACAAGGTCCTCTTCCTTTACCTCACTCTTCTTTTCGGGCAATATTTTCATTATTTCTATCTCTTGCGGCAATAAATCGATTATTTTTACGGCTAGCTCCTCATTTATTGTTTCGAGTTTCAGAAGCTCTTCCATAATCTTATCTCGCTGCTTTTTAGTTACTTTGCAAAAGGCACTAGCATATTTTAGTGTTTCTTCTTGCTCATACGTTAGCTCAGATTCCTCTTTCCTCTTTTTAAGAATATTTTTTACTTTGGAAAGCGTTACGTGCTTTCTGCTTAGAAGCTCTTCACCAATCATTTTTTACCACCTTCAAGCACTTTTAAATGTACAGGGTGCACTATCAGCATCTTTGCACTTTTCCCTTTGCCAACTTTCACTTCTGCTGCCTTACCGCGGTAGCCAACCACAACACCGGTTCTGCCTTGGTAACGCGGGTGCGGCATAGCCCTCTGCACAGATGCTTCTATATTTATCTGCACAGTTGAATTTATTTCAGGCTTTAGAAGAAGCCTATTCACAGTTACCTTTCCTTTACTTTGCAGCTTATGCCTTGTTTTTGCCCTTATTCCTTTTGCTTTTCTATTTGCCATTTTAATCACCATACCTACAGCTAAGCAATACTATTTTAGAATAAATAAATTTTCAAAAGAAAACTATTTAAACAGCAGTTTTTTCTCACTTCATTTAAAATTACGCGAGTATTTTCGGGGTTTTTAAACCCGAAAGGTTTAAAAAGGGTTTAAAAAGCTTTCCCAGTCAATATTCCTTTTATATATAATTTTTATATATAAAAACTCTTGCGAGGTTTTTAGTGTGAAGTACAGGATTGTTAATCTTGTTGCGTCTGCAAGCCTGAATGGGACGCTAGACCTTTATAATTTGGCAATGAGCAGCCCGAATATTGAATACGAACCAGAGCAATTCCCCGGCGCAATTCTAAAACTAAAAGAGCCCAAGGTTTCTATGCTTCTATTCAAGAACGGCAAGGTAATTTGCAGTGGCGCTGATAATGAAAAGGAAATAGCATTAGGCATAAAGAAGGCCTCAAAGCTAATACATGAGATACAGCCGAGCATAAAGCCACTCCGCAGGGTGAAATACACAATAGTGAACCTTGTTGCTACAGCAAGCCTTAACCAGGAAGTGGATTTGTTCCAAGCAGCGCTTGCTCTGGACAATGTTGAATACGAACCAGAGCAATTCCCTGGCGCAATAGTTAGAGTCTATGAACCAAAGCTCACATTGCTTCTATTCAAGAACGGCAAGATTATCTGCGCAGGAGCAAAAACCGAAGCATTGCTTAAGAAAGGCCTGAATAAAGCAGCCCGCATGATAAAGGCGCTCAATAAAAAGCGCAAGAGAAGCTAGCATTAAGCAACAATATTGGAATGTTTTTAAAAGTTTTCCAATACATTTTATATTGATTGGCGGCCACACCGCGAGGGAAACACCCGGTCCCATCCCGAACCCGGAAGTTAAGCCTCGCAGGGGCTAGGTTCGCACTGCTCTTTTGAGCGGAGCGACCTGCACGCTGCCAATCACTTTTCCATCTTTTGCCATTTTCCTCTTTAGCAACCTTTTTATATTCCTTAAATACTTATTTCCCTATGCGGGCTCTAAGAATTAGAAAAGCCGTGCATGCTGTAAAAACTTTGTTTCCTGCTTTCCGAATCCGCTTTAGAAAAGTCCCATTAAGAACAGAGCCTGAGTACTATGCTGGCTGGCGTTACTTTGCATTTGAGCGTGCAGGTAAAAAAGCGCCTTTTACAGATCCTAAAGGAAAGCCCGTGCATATTTTTACAAAGCATTCCAGGGTAAGGTTTGGCGAAGCAATATATGGGACTGATTTAATAGCGGGTGTTCAGTTCTACCGAGCTGGCTTAGCGCTCAAAGCAGATGTTTTTATAGCGAGAAAGCCTAAAGAAGGCGCTCTGGTTGAGCCTAAAGCTCGCCCGGATAGACTCGAACTCATTGCATTAAAAAAGGAAGAAGAGTCTGTTTCGAAAGCAGTTAAAGCGTTAGCTAAGCAGCTTGGCTATGTGAACGCGAACACGATTGGGATAAAATTCACAAGCTTCAAGGAATGAATCAAGAAGTTCAATACATTTTTATACTTCTTCTCTTTTCTATTGTTTATGAAAGCGCCCACCAAAAAGAGAAATCGGGTATTAAGCAGGCTTGCAGCTATGCCCAAAAATTTTATATTTCGAAGGCGCACCTCTAGGATACCAAAACGCTCCAAAGGGCGGCTTCTTTATGGATTGTGGCAGTATGTTGATCCCAAAACAGTTGGATTTAAGGGTCTTCCGCGCACCACTGCAAAGAGAAAAGGGAGGCCTGTACATCTTTTAAGAAAATATATTTCTGGGGAGGTAATTAAAGAAGTGACATCTATTGATTCTGCTGGTTTTGAATTAACTATTGGCGTGTCCTTTTATACTCATCGAGGAGCACTTAAGGCAGATGTTTTTATTGTTCCGAAGCCCTATCTTACCGCTTCAAAGGGCCGCATAAGTATTAAAGAACCTACAAGTTCTATGCAAAGAACTGCATTTGAAGAAGAGAAAAAGAATCTAGGGCGAGCAGTAAGAATGCTGGCAGAAAACCTTGGAATAAAAGAGTCAGAAAAAATAGAGATAAATTTTTTGGCTCCTTAGGTCACAGGCTCTTTTTTACTACGCTATTTGAATACAAAGCCGGTTTCGCTGGCCCAGAAAAGTAGATCAAGCTCGTGCATTGGAATGCCTATTTTATTGCTGAATTCTCTTAACTTTTCTTCAAGTTCATAATACTTTTTCTTCGTAATCGCTTTTGACACTTCTTTAATAACTCCATATTTTTTCATATTTTTAAGTATGTGTCTGTCGATAATTGCAAGGTTTTCATAGAAGCCAATATTGCGCAAAAAATGGCTTGCCTCTTTCAGCCCGAGTCCCCTAACATTTTCAACAAGCCACTCACGTGTTTTAAATTTATCATCCTCAATCTTATGTTTCTTTAGAGTTTCCCTTATTACAAGCTTACCTTCTTGAAAGAAAAGCCCCTTTGCCTTTAGGATATTCAACGCTTTCTGTCTGTAAAATCGTACTTTTCCTTTAAGGACTTTTTTCACTTCTTCTTTACCCCAGTTTTCAACTCCAATGTTAAATAATTCATTTACCGCATTATTGCATCTGACTGCTTTGCTTTGCGGAGTCAGCAAACAGAATATAAGCTCAAAAAATACCTTTTCTTCGTCCAGCCAATTCGCTTTAAACTCTGAGAGGCGTTCTTTTATAACCCCCTTGTACTTTTCATAGCTCTCTCTGAGCTCTTTCATGCAATCACTTCAGGAAAGCAAAGAACTCAAGTTCCTCGAGGACATAAATAAAATATATGCTAATTAGCAGTATTCCATGAGATTTATCCAGCATAGCTTTTTTAGAGAGTAGATACCAGAGAACAAAGAGTGTGAAGAAGAGAAACGGGAAGAGACCAAATAATGGTTTGATATTTATTTGCTGTATGTTTACGTTTCCAAGAATAAGTACTCCTAGCACAAGCGTTAGGTTTGTAACAGCCGAGCCAAATAGGTCACCTAAAGCCAAAGCATAGTCCTTTTTCCTCACTGCTCGGAGCTCAACTGCAAGCTCCGGCAGGCTTGTGCTGAGGGCAACAACTGTTGCGCCAAAAAGGGTTCTGCTTATGTTTAGGTCTTGCGAGATCTCAACAGCAGATTCAACCAGAAAGCGAGCAGCGGCAAGAAGGATAAATAAGCTTAAGAGAAGCTTTGCAAGTGCCATAGGCGCTTTTTCTTTCTTCCCATCGAATATGGCTTTTGGAACCCTGCCTTTTTTGTAAAGTCGCACCATGAGTAAACCAAAAAGCCCGAGCAAAACAAGCCCAATTATGGCCGAAGGCGTGGGCATATAAAGTATGAGCAAAGTTACCAAAGAGACAACAAACAGAAGCTCCAATAAGTCTTCAATGTCACGTTTTTTAAGGACTAACGGACCGCCGAAGAAAGCACAAGCACCTAAAACCAGCGTTATATCAGTTAGGTTTGATCCGAATATGTCTCCGACGCTTAACCCTGGCACTTCATCAAGCGTCGAGAAAATCGCAACGCTTAGCTCTGGAAGCGATGTTGATATGGAAATAATAATGAACCCTATGGTAAAGGTAGATATGCCCAAGATACGCGAAGCCCTTATGCTTTCTGTAACAACCCATTCGCTGCTCTTTATGAGCAGCAAAGCGCTTGCAATAAATATTGCCGCAGCTATAAGCATGAAAAAATGAAGCGATTAAAAGTATAAAAGGATTTGCATAAGTGGTCAACTCTAAGGCAGCATTTTTTGGAAAAATTTATATATACCTACTTAACAAAAAACTAATAATTATGCACTCCCTCCATTTTTTGCATTTTTTACGAAATCGCGAACTTGATGAAATTTACGCTAGCGTTGCGATAAGGTCGTTTGCGCTCTCAATGATTAGTATATTTATTCCAATCTATTTCTTATCTCTCAACTATTCTTTAAAAGAAGTCTTTCTTTTTTACGCTGTAATTTATGGAGTGCATACTTTAGTTACTTTGCCAGCCGGCTTCTTAGTTTCCAAGTTCGGTTTTAAACACTGTATCCTTTTTAGCTTGCCTTTCTTAATCGCCTTTTACGCCCTGCTTTATACACTAGGTTCTTTTGGTTGGTCCATTCTGCTCCTGGCTTTTTTATTTGGAATAAATAGCGCTTTGTTTTGGGTAGGTTTCCACACCGATTTTGCAAGATTTAGTGATAAAAAATACAGGGGCGAAGAGCTGGGCCTTGTGAATATTTTCAGCTCCTTGGCCGGTGTAGCAGGACCATTAATAGGCGGTCTAATTATTGCTTTTATTGGCTTTCATCTCTTGTTTGCTTTAGTTCTGGTGCTTATCTTTTTTTCTGCAATTCCGTTGTTCTTTTCCAAAGACATTCATGAGCCCTTCAATTTCTCTTTGCGGCAAATATTTACAGACCACAGAATTGAGGACTGTTTGGCTTTTTTCGGCCACGGAGTTGAGATTGATGCTTATGCTGTCCTCTGGCCAACCTTCATATTCCTGTTCATATTGAACGATTTTCCTCTGCTTGGTTTTGTGGCAGCACTTTCCTTATTTTTCTCCCTCCTTTCCACCTTCGTTATTGCAAGGCTTTCCGATATCAAAAGAAAAGCAATGCTTAGAATCGGAGCTTTATTCAATGCTCTCATCTGGGGTCTGAGAACGGCAATAAGCACAAGCCTGCAGGTTTTTATTATAGACTCTTTTTATGGAATTTCTAAAATCATGAAGCAGGTTTCGTTTAATGCCCTTTCCTACGATAAAGCAACCAGAGAAAACATACTTGAATTTATTCTATTTAGGGAACTAATAATCCCGCTCGGAAGAGCATCTCTGTTTATTTCGATGATCTTTCTTTCGGATTTTAAGATTGGCTTCATTTTTGCAAGCGCAGCATCGCTCTTATATTTATTGTTTTAATTACTCACTCAAGGGTTCAATTGGCAATACATTTATAATAATATGTGAAAATAATTTCACATATGGTCCCCTATGATAGGTGCTTTAGGACGCTTGCAAATCCATTGCGAATTCGCATAATTGAACTTCTTAAAAAAAGGCCCATGGCGGTGAGCGAGCTTAGCAAGCAGCTTAAAGCAGAGAGGAGCAAGGTTTCGCACGCGTTGAAGAAGCTGAAGGAGTGCAATTTCGTTGAGAGCGAGCGCAGAGGAAAGCGCAATATATATTCGCTTACAAAAAGCGTTTTGAACGATGTTAAGGTTAAGGGCAATATATTCGATGTTATAAAAACGCATGTTGAAAAATATTGTAAAAATAAAAGAAGGTGCAAAGTATGATTTATCTGGACAATGCCGCTACAACGCAGGTTAGGCGCGAGGTTATTGAAGCGATGCTCCCTTTTTTAGATAAAAAATACGGGAATGCCTCTTCTCTGCACAGCATGGGCCAAGAAGCAAGAGCGGCATTAGAGCGCTCGCGTGAAAGCATAGCCAAGATGCTTAAGGCAGAGCCCAATGAAATAATCTTTTGCTCATGCGCAACAGAAGCAAACAACCTTGCTTTGAAGGGCTTGGCTCTTGAAGCAAAGAAGCAGGGCAAGAATCATTTAATAGTTTCAAAGATAGAGCATCACTGCGTATTGCATGCTGCACAATGGCTCGGAGAAAATGGCTTTGAGGTTACTTATTTGCCGGTTGATGAATACGGCTTTGTTGACCTTGCCGAATTAGAGCGCGCCATAAACGAAAAAACCTTCCTGGTTTCGATAATGTATGCAAACAACGAAATAGGCACTATAGAGCCGATAAGGGAGATAGCAAAAATCTGCCAGGAAAATAGCGTTCCTCTGCATAGTGATGCTGTTCAAGCTTTTGGAAAGATTCCCCTATACGCCAAAGGCACCGATATGCTATCGCTTTCCGCACACAAGATTTATGGTCCTAAGGGCGTAGGCTTGCTTATGAAAAGGAAAGAGCTAAGAATACAGCCATTGTTGCACGGTGGCGGCCACGAGTTTGATCTGCGTTCTGGCACGGAAAATGTTGCCGGCATAGTGGGCTTTGCCAAAGCGATGGAGCTTGCATTAAAGGAAATGCCTCGCGAATCTAAGAGACAGGCTAAGATGCGCGATAAGCTAATAAAACATGCTTTGCAGATACCGGAGTCAAGATTAAATGGGCACCCTAAAAAACGCTTGCCAAATAATGCTAACTTTTCATTCCGTTACGTTGAGGGCGAAAGCATCGTTATGAAGCTTAATGAACATGGCATTGCTGCAAGTACTGGCTCTGCGTGCAGCAGCCCAAAACTCGAACCAAGTCATGTGCTGCTTGCATTGGGCATGGCTCCAAGCGAAGCGCACGGCTCTTTGAGGCTTACTCTGGGCAGATACAACAAAATGAAGGATATAGATTATACTGTAAAAGTCCTTCCAAAGGTAATTGAAGAACTGCGTGCGATAAGTCCGTTTTGGAACCGTTAGGTGTTACAATGTATAGTGAAAAGGTGCTTCAACACTTTAAGAAACCTGCTAATATGGGAAAGATAAAAAATGCTAGCGGCGTTGGCAGAGTAGGCAATATCGTTTGCGGCGATGTAATGTGGCTCTATATAAAGGTGGGGAAGAATAAGAAAGGAAAAGAGGTATTGAAGGATGTAAAATGGCAGACATTTGGCTGCGTTGCTGCCCTAGCTACTTCTTCTATTGTAAGCAACCTTGCAAAAGGAAAAACTATAGAAGAAGCCCTAGAACTCTCAAATGAAAAAATAGTTAAACAATTGGGCGGCCTGCCCCCAACAAAAATACATTGTTCAATACTTGCAGTGGATGCGTTGCACGAAGCAATATACGACTATCTGAAAAGAAATGATAAACCGATTCCGGAAAAATTGCAGAAAAAACATGAAAAGCTGCAAAAAGAGCTAAAAGAGATTGAAAAGCGCTATAAAGATTTCTTAAAACTTGAGAAAAGGCTTAGCGAATGATTAAATTTTAATTCATTTACTATTTCAATTATGTAACTTTTCGGGTGCTACCATATGCCAAAAACTAAGAGCTTAAAGGAAAATCTGCTTTCGA
>JAFCEU010000015.1 GCA_017608995.1 Candidatus Iainarchaeum sp.
TTGCGCAAAGCTGCTGCAGGGTGATACATAGGCACGATTTTTACTTTGCCCCAAGAAGCTTTGGCATCGAAAAGCCTGCCATGTATTTTACTTATTCTATCTGAGCCAATATTGAATTTTTCTGCTACATATTGCAAAGCTACGTTGCCTAAAGGAATTATTATCTTTGGTTTTATTATCTCAAGCTGCACATCTAAATAATGCTTGCATGTTTTTATCTGCTCCTTCGTTGCCTTATTTTCTGGCAGGTAGCATTTCATAACGCTTGTAATATAAACTTCCTTGCGATTCAATCCAGCTAACGCAAGCAAATGATCCAAAAATTTGCCCGCCAAGCCAACAAATGGTTTTCCCTGCAAATTTTCATTATGGCCAGGGCCTAAGCCGATCAAGAAAACGTTTGCGTTTTCAGGCCCTTCGCCAAAAACAACTTTTTTGCGTGTTTTCCATAAAGAGCATCTTTTACAATTTTCAACCTTTGCTCGAAGCTCTTCAAGATTGTTATGTGGTTGCATTTGAAACTATAGAAGGCAATAATGGTTTTTAATTAATTTTGCTTACTATATGGCTAAGGTGATAGCTTGCAGAAGCTCTCTAAAGAATTGCTTGCAATACTTGCTTGCCCGAAATGCAAGGGCGACCTGGATTATAATAAAAAAGAAAATAAATTAATATGCAAAAAATGCAGGCTTGCGTATCGCATAGAAGACGGCATTCCAATAATGCTAATTGAAGAAGCGGAAAAGCTCAATTAATTACATTACCCTTCTTAAACGCTGCACATGCTTTTTAGGAATCCTGCCCATTTCGCGCAATTCTCGCCTCAATAATTTCATACTAAGCACACCATCTTTAGCCCAGCCTTTTGACTTTAATTTGAATCTTTCAGAGATGCCCTCTTCTATAAAAGCGCTTCTTCTAACCCCATAGGATTTTGGAAGAGTTTTCAATCTGGCACCAACCAGATCGAATTTTTTTGATGCTAGTTTGGAAGAGAACAGGGTCGTTTTAAATACGTGTTCCTTGCCAATAAGTTGAAGCGCTCTCTTAATTCGCTCAGCAGTTCTGCCGCTTGCAGCAAATTCTTCCAATATCATAATTCTATTCGCGTTTGTTATGCTAGGAAATGTTTTTCTAATAAGTTCAGCAAGCTTTTTTTCATCTTTTTCAGCCCTCGGTATCAATCCAAGAGCATAAAATTTTGGTTTCTTTTGGTTAGGAAAAAGTTGCACCCATAAGTATCTAAACAGGTAAGCTACTGGTTGCGCACTTGTGCCACCCACAACTATTGTGTCGATGTTCTTTTTTCGAGCAAATCTAATTAAGCGGAGGGTACCAGAAACGAAATGCCTTGCTTCTTCCCGCCAGAAGAACCTATATTTTTTAGTCCCTTTTTCTTTGTTCATGTGCAACATTTGAAAGAAGTCGCACTATGCTTTTTAAACCTTTTTATTTTTATTTTTGGTTGGGTTCTTCTGCCGGTCCTTGAAACAACGTTCTGTAACGTTTCCCTAAAAAATCCGCTAATTCTGGCTTCAGGCATTCTTGGTCTGAACAAAAATAATCTTCTCAGAGCGCAGAGAGGCGGCGCCGGAGCAGTAACGATAAAAAGTGTTTCCTTAGAAGAGCGCTCAGGCCATGAAACACCAAACATTGCATTCTTCGAAGCCGGCATGCTAAACGCTTTCGGTTACTGCAATCCTGGCATTGAAGAAGCACTGAAAGAATTCTCTGATTTAAGCTGTTTTGAAGTGCCTGTTATTGCAAGCTGTACAGCAAGCAACGCTAGCGACTTTGCGAAGCTCGTGGAAGCCTTAGATAAGTTAGATTTTGCAGCAATAGAGCTGCCCCTTTCTTGTCCGCATACTCCTGGGCATGGCTTGCTTGTAGGCCAGGGCACGCCAGAAGCAACAAAGGAAATAGTTGAGGCATGCAGAAAGAAAACGAAGAAGCCATTGCTTGTGAAAATCAATGCAAGCCTGCCTGGAATAGCAGAAATAGCGCTTGCAGCAGAAAAAGCAGGTGCAAATGCTATTACTTGCTCAAATACTCTGGGACCGGGGATGGTAATAGATATTAATTCCACAAAGCCTGTATTGGCGTTTAAAGTCGGCGGTGTTTCAGGGCATGCAATAAGGCCCATAGTTGTACGCTCAGTTTACGATCTCTATGAGCGAATAAAGATTCCAATAATTGGCTTAGGCGGTATATCGCGAGGAGAGCACGTAATAGAGCTGCTTATGGCTGGTGCTAGCTGTGTTGGCATAGGCACAGCAATCGCGCTGCGCGGCCACAACGTTTTTGAAAAGTGCTGCAATGAAATGCTTGGGTGGATGAAAAAGCACGGTTACAAAAGCATAGAGGAGTTGATCGGCCTTGCACATGAATGAATTCGCAAAGCACAAGATTAAAGAAGCCAGGATATTGAAAATAGAGCAGGAGACGCCAACAGTAAAAACATTCGAGCTTGGAGTTTCTCTTGATGCCGTTCCTGGACAATTTGTAATGGTCTGGTTGCCACGCGTTGCTGAAAAGCCCTTCACACTTATAAAAACAGGCAACACTATTGCGATAACTGTGAAAAAACGCGGCGGCTTTACAGAAAAATTATTTCAGCTAAAGGAAGGTTCTTACTTGGGAATTCGTGGCCCTTATGGAAAAGGCTTTACTTGGAATGGAGTTAAAAAGGCATGCATTGTTGCAGGCGGCATCGGCACAGCAGCATTGCTTCGGCTTGTGGAGGAGCTGGCAAAAAATAAGGCAAGCGTTGATTTCGTTGCTGACTTTAAAACTAAAAGTGAGATCCTTTTCAAAGAGCGTATTGAAAAAGTGGCTAATCTGCATATAATAACAGAAGACGGTTCTTTTGGCACCAAAGGTTTTTGCCCGGATTTTTTGATGGGTTTTTTAAAAAAGAATGAATATGATAAGCTTTATTGCTGTGGTCCAGAGCTTATGATGGTTAAGGTGCTCGAGCTATGCAAAAAATTCGATTTAAAAGCAGAGTTTGCTGTTGAAAGATATATGAAATGCGCTGTTGGCCTATGTGGTCAATGCTGCTTGGATGAGTGGCTGGTTTGCAGAGATGGCCCTGTGCTTAGCAGCGAGCAGCTACTAAAATCGAAGGAGTTTGGAAAGTTTTATTATTTAAAGAGCGGCAAGAAAGTTGCAATACAATAATTAGTGGCGTATTCACTCCAGTTTGCAGATTATTTCCCTTAATTTTTCCCAATTATGTACATATCTGCTGCTGATAATAACATAATCAACAAACTCCTTAACCTCTTGCAAATCTCTGAGCAAAGTAACGCGTGCCTGAACGCCTCTCTCTTCAATATTCATTCTAATCCCCGCAATCAATTTTTTTACAGGCAGTTTCCTTATTTTTTCATTTTTAAGCATGCTCGCTTCCAAAACAATGGCATCGCAGCCGCTAGCTGAAGCTATCTTTCCAAGAGTATAAATTATGCTTGCTGCTTTTTGGTTGTGAATTTCTCTTATTTGTTCAGCAGGAATTTTTGTATGTGCAGTAAATCCAATGATTTTTATATTATCGCTTTTAGCCTTTTGAACATACTCTTCGAGGATTTTTCTTCCGAGCTGTGTTGCAACAGTTACATAATCTATTGGCAGCCCCTTCTTTATTTCTTCTATAATTTTATAACCTGTATTAGCTCCGTGAAAGATCTTCACATCTGCAAATATCTCACAGCCTCTTTCCTTAAAAGTGCTAAACCTTGCAAAGTCTTTTCTTAATGAATAATCATTTAGCTTTACTCCAACTTTCTTTTTTACAAATTCGCTGCCAAACTCTTTTTCTAGGAAATCAATAGCTTCTATGCCTTTCGGAATTATTTCATCCTTGGGATAATCAAGAGCAAGGAAATACCTGCCTATCATTTCTTTCCACCAATCAATTCCTTTACCATTGGCAGAACTTTTCTGGTATATTCCCATGGATCATTCAACCAATCGTTTACTGTTCTGTATTGCTCGTCGTTTATGTAACCTTGCTCCTTTGCAACCTCAAAGAACTTTAAGCCTTCTATTAAGTACAAGGGTTCAACACCTAAGCGCTTCAATCTTTCCACGCCAGCGATATGCCTATAATCGAATACGCATGCTGCCTTTATCTTCACACCATTGTCTTCATTGTAACCGAAATTTTTCAATATTTGAATAGCATTTTTAGTAGTTTCTGCTGTAGTTCTGAGCTCCTCGAAATTTATTATAACAGCTGTTTCTTCTGGTTCTGGCAGGAGCCCTTCCACATAGTTTGCTATTGATTCCTTAGCAACTACTTCGACTATCTTTCTCATATTTCTCATATAGGGTAAAGCGGGCCATATTTTTTGTTCTAAAATACTTTCCGCATGCCTCATTGTTTCGTCGCCTATCCATGCGCCGCCGGTCATATTCGGAAGGAATACTACAAAGCGATCTTCGTTTTTTGGCGGGTTTTTCCCTAATGCATCTTTAATCACATAGGCTAGCTGCCTTGCAAAAAAGCTTCTCACCTTTTTGTGTGTTAGCAAGCCCTTCACTCTTAAATAAGACGGCCCCATATGATTTTCCAGACCAAGCTCTTTAAACTCCTTATACAAATCTTCAGGAAATATGCCTTCGCTGTGCAAAGTTTCAACCTGTCCAGCGTACTTGAAAGTTCCTTTTTCTTTTATGGTTTCGTAGCTCCGTACCTCAATCAGCTTCTGCCCTAACTTCTCAGTGATTTCAAATAAAAGCGAAGAGAGCACTTCAGCAGCTTCTTTACTTGCAACCCTTTCTTTTAGCCCCCTTTCTATAATGGGTTCGCACTTACCCATAACCTCTTCTAATATCTGCGCAGACCCCATAAGCTTCACCAAATCAGTTTTGCAAAAATTGATGAACCTATATTGAAAATTCTTTTAAAGATTTTTGCACTAAATGCTTAGGCGTCAGCATTTCTTTTTTGGTCTTTTAATTCTCTTTATGTGCAGAATTCTATGGAAACGGTTTTTCTCAGCACTTCTTCTAGTATTTTGCATGTTTGTCTGATTTAAATTCTTTGGTTTTTTCTGAATTTTAGGTTTCTTTGACAGTGGCATAGCGCATCACTCCTTCTAACTCATTCGTTTAATCTTTTTACTATCTGTCAACCAATTCATTTAAATTCTGATGCTTGCACAAATTATATACTCTTTTTTATCTTTATTTTCATTTAGCGGGGTGGTAATGTGGCTAAAAGAGTTGGCAAAAAAGCTGTTAAAAAAGCAGAGAAAAAAGAGGCAGAGGCTGAAAAAGTAGTTCTGCCGTTTCCAAACTCTGTTGTTGTAAGGCTGATGCGCAAGCATCTTGATCCCGGAAAGCAGATAAAGAAGCGTGTCAAGATTGAAATGAATAGGTGGCTTGCTGAGATGCTCGCTAAGGTAACTGAAGAGATGAACAAACTGCCTTATACTTATGTTGATTATGCAATGTTCAAGGATGCTGTTGCAAAATATACAAAATTTGAGGAAATTGCAGAGGAAAGGCAAAGACTGCTTGAATACGTTGCAAAAATAAAATCTGACTGCGAATTTATGGAGAGGGAGATAAAGAGAAAGTATCAGAGCCCAGAAGATGAGCTTTTAGAATAGCTCCCTTTATTTTTTCTTAATATCTCCAAAACCCTTGATGATATTGCAGAGTGTCTGTTTATTAGCAGGTATGCAAGCAGCTTAGAAAAGTTGTGCGCTTTTCTTTTCTGCGAGGCTTTTTCAAAATCTATAATCACTGGCAGATTGTTTTTAACCAATATATTCACTCCACGACCGCCAAGCTGTCCGTGATCTAAACCAGCTTTGTCCATTTCAATCGCTTGCCTGAAAAGCTCCGCTAAGAATTGAATTAGCTCGCTGCTTTTTCTCTTCTCAAAGAGCCATTCATTGAATGTTTTTCCCTCCACATATTCCATTAGTATTATTCTTCTTTTTTTATCATAATTATAAAGCTTTGGGCCAATGCCAAGCTTATTCGCTTTCTTCAGGTTTCTTACCTCCTTTTCAAGCATATTTCTCCGCGAGGAATCCTCGCGCTCAAGCTTCAATGCAAATTTTTTCTGCCCGCGTTTTACAAGAAAAACGAAGGAGGAATGCCCTTTCGCTATAAGCCTTATAAGCTTTAGTCTATGTTTTGCTAGGAATTCATTCAACCTTTCCATCTCGCTTTCATAAGGTAAGCGCTTCATTTCAAGCACCGAAGCTTTCTCAAAAACAGCACAAGTTCATTCAGCGGGATGCCTGTATAAAAAGCAATGCTTCCTTCCACACGCTCAGCAAACATCAGTGCTGCGTTACCATCAAACGCAGCAGAAAATTTCAATACAGGGTATTTCGCTATGTACTCTTTAATTTCATTATCTGTGAGCTTGCGAAACTTCACTTTGCATTTTTCCACTGTTGAGAGCATTTTTCCAGAGCTGGAATCAACCACTGCCAAGCCAGCAACTACTGTAACCGTTTTTCCAGAAAAACTTTTCAGCATCGCAAGCGCTTCGCTCTTGCTTTTCGGCTTCTCGTAGATTTTATTTCTATAAACAACAATCAGGTCAGCGCCTATAACAACAGCATTTTTCAGCTTTTTAGCTACGCTGCTTGCTTTGAGCTCCGCCAATCCCTTTGCTCTGAGCTCAGGCCTCTTTTCCTTAAATCCCCTTTCATCAATCTTTGAAGGTATTGTTCTAAATTTCAAACCCAAAAGCTTAAGGGCTTTTTTTCTCGATTCGGAACGAGAAGCCAGCACAATCATTTTTTCACTGTTCAATGATACCACCTTCAGCCAGCTCCTGCCCAACTCAACAAAGTGTTTTTAAATCTTTCACGTTTTATTCAATATTATATAAATAATCTCATTTTTTAATACCAAACTCTGTATGCTAATAAATACCAAAATAAAATAAATTGCGTTTAAATGGAGGTGAAATAATATGGTTGCCCAAGATACCAGCCAAAAACCTGTAATTTTCCTTTCCGAGGGCACCAAAAGAACTCGCGGCAGGGATGCGCAGGCAATAAATATTCTTGTAGCTAAAGCAGTAGCTGAAGCTGTCAAAACTACGCTGGGCCCAAAGGGCATGGACAAGATGATCGTTGATGAGCTCGGCGATGTGATAATCAGCAACGACGGCGCTACAATCCTTGATGAAATGGATGTGGAGCACCCTGCAGCGAAGATGCTCGTTGAGATTGCAAAGGCACAGGATGAAGAAGTGGGCGATGGCACTACCACTGCTGTAGTGCTTGCAGGCGCTTTGCTTGAACGCGCAGAAAAGCTGCTCGAGGACGGCATTCATCCAAGCGTAATAATAAAGGGCTACAAGCTCGCTGCGAAGAAAGCAAGAGAAATTGCTGAAAGCACAGCGGACACTATTTCAGCTGATGATAAAGTTGCTTTAAGGCGCATTGCAATGACCTCAATGACCGGCAAGAGTGGCGCAGAAGCAGAGGAGTCCTTAGCGAACATTGTTGTTGATGCAATAATGCAGGTTGCAGAGCGCAGCGAAAAGGAGATAACAATTAATAAGGATATGATAAAGGTTGAGAAGAAAGCAGGAGGCTCACTAAGCGACAGCCAGCTTATACATGGAATAGTAATAGATAAGGAAGTAGTGCATGCAGGCATGCCCAAGAAGGTTGAAAACGCAAAGATAGCGTTGATTGATTCTGCCTTAGAAATCAAGGAAACAGAAACAGATGCGGAGATCAGCATTTCAGACCCAGAGCAGTTGCAAGCATTCATAGATAAAGAAGAAGCAATGCTAAAAGAGATGGTTGAGCAGATAAGCAAGGCAGGCGCCAATGTGGTATTTTGCCAGAAAGGCATTGATGACATTGCACAGCACTTCTTGGCCAAAGCAGGAATTATGGCGGTAAGGCGCGTTAAGAAATCAGATATGGAGAAGCTTTCTAAAGCTACTGGGGCACGCATAGTAACACGCATAAATGACTTGACCAGAGAGGACCTTGGCAAAGCGAAGGTAGTTTACGAGAAGAAGATTGCCGGCGACGAAATGGTCTTTGTTGAGGGCTGCAAGAACCCCAAGTCAGTAACAATATTGCTGAGAGGCGGCTCAGAGCACATAGTTGATGAAGCCGAACGCGCGGTTAACGATGCAATTGGTACAGTTAGTGCAGCTATAAGAGACGGCAAGATAGTGACAGGCGGCGGTAGCATTGAGATGGAAGTTGCTATGAAGCTAAGGGACTATGCGACAACTATTGGCGGCCGCGAACAGCTTGCAATAGAATCATTTGCAGATTCTTTAGAAGTAATTCCAAGGGCGCTCGCAGAAACAGCAGGTATGGACCCCATTGATACTATCGTGGAGCTAAGGGCAAAGCACAGAGGCAAGGAAGGAAAATATGTTGGTATTGATGTGTACAAAGCAAAGCTTGCAGATATGAACAAGTTGCGCGTTATAGAGCCATTGCGTGTAAAGACACAGGCAATTGCTGCTGGCGCAGAAGTAGCAGAGATGATTCTGCGCATAGATGACATTATTGCAGGCTCCTCAAAGAGCAAAGACAAAGGCAGCGAGGGCCCAGGCGGAGAATTCGATTAAAGCTAGCGTTCGCTAGCTTTTTATTTTTCTTTCCCTGCCTTTTTTAATTGTTTATACTTATTCTATTTCTTATGCTTGTGATCGTGGTAGTAGGTCTAGCCAGAAGCGGCAAAGATACTGTTGCAAAATACCTTGTTGAAAAGCACGGCTTCAAGCAGCTCGATTTCTTTAGGGATGTTATAGTGCCTTTGATGAAATCGCATGGATTAGAAATCACGAAAGCAAATGCTGCTTCCTTTGGCAATGAAATGCGCGCAAAGTATGGCATGGGTGTCTTTGGCAAAAAAATTGCCGAGCTTATGAAAGGTTATGAAAAGGTTGTTGTTACCGGTGCTAGATCGCCAGAAGAGCTCACACCAATTAAAGCTCTTGCTGAGCGATTCCATGTGTTGCGTGTAGAGGCTCCAAACGAGCTTCGCTTTTCTCGCCGTACAGAACTCGATCCGCAATCACAAGAAGAGTTCTTTGCAAGGGATAAAAATGATATAGAAAATAAAGGCTTGGGAAAGGTTCTTGAGCTTGCAGATTTGGTTATCGTGAATAATTCCACATTAGACGAACTTTATAAGGCGATAGACGAACTTATGGAAAGGATTTAAAAACTTGCACATTTCCTTATTTTTGGTGGTGATTATGGCAGATGTAACAGGCGAAACTGTAACTATTGTGCAGAGTGCTTTTGGCAAGCTTGCTGAAGCTTTCGCTGAAGTGTTGCCAAGTATTCTTGGCTTAGTGATTTTGCTTTTGGTAGGTTATGTTGTTGGTGTGATAATAAAGCGTATTGTAATAGGCTTGCTAGCAAATATGCGCGTTGATGAGTGGCTTGAAGAACAGAACTTGGCAGATGTTGTAGCAGGCCATACAATGACAAATATCATAGGCACGATCTTCGAGTGGTCAATAATTCTATTGTTCCTAGCACAAGGTGCAGAGGTAATGCAGTATGAGGTCTTCAAGAGCGCTTTGCAGGGCCTAGTATTCTTTGTATTCCAAGTTATTGGTGCGATTCTTATAGGTTTAGCAGGTTTAATAATCGCTCGCTATGTGAGAAACGCTTTGGAAGTTTCAGCAACACGCTTTAGGAAAATAATTGCATTAGCGGTAGAAGTGCTAATAATTTATATGGCACTTGTGATGGCTCTTAAAGCGGTGCCAGGCATAGACACTACAATCCTTGAGTATGCATTTATCATTGGTTTTGGCAGCGTTGCCTTTGCAGGTGCTTTAGCATTGGGCCTAGCGTTCGGGCTAGCGTTCAAAGATGAAGCAAAGAGTATGCTAAAAGAGTGGGAAAAACCAAAAAAGCACAAGAAAAAGTGAAAAAGCGATGCAATACCGCCTTTTCCTTTTTTTATTTATAAATTTTAAAAGGTTGTTGAATAACCTTTTTTCAACTAGGCTGATATTTTTAAATAAATATTCGAGATTAGCCTTTTTATTGGGGGTTTTGGTTTGAAGGTTGAATCTTTAAGGCCCTTTCAGAAGAAAATCAATGTTACAGTAAAAGCCGTGAGTGTTACTGAGCCTCGAGAGGTTACTTCGCGTCTGGATGATTCACAGCATAGAGTTGCTGAGGCACTAGTTGGTGATGAGACAGCTTGCGTTTTACTCACACTCTGGGACGATGATATTGACAAGGTACTTGTTGGTGAAACCTATGAGATAGAAAATGCATTCACAACGCTCTTCAAGAATTCCATGCGCTTGAACATTGGCAGGTATGGCGCGCTTAAGAAGTCCTCGCAAAGCATAGAAACAGTCAACACATCAAACAACCTTTCGGAAAAAGAGTTTTAAAAGGTAGCGACATCCACCAAAGAACCATAAAAGAATACGCCGCTTATCTTGGGGAAGCCCACGCCTTCAGGCGTGGGGGTGTCACACTAGCACAGATGAGGAAAATATCACCTTTGGCTGGGCTCATTCTTTAAACTACTTTTCAACATTATCAAAAATGATAACTTTAGATACTTTAATTAAGAATATACTATTATGCAGGCATTGAAGTTTTTGGAGTGGGCGAGAGAGAAAGATACATTTGGTGTGCAGGATGCAACAAGGATATTGGAAAGTAGCGAAAGCTATGCTAAACTTTTTTGCACAGGCTTGTGAAGAGAGAGCTTGTAAAAAGGGTAACAAAAATGTGTATACTGCAAAGCAGGATGTTTGGGTTGTAGCAAGCAACATAGTTGCCCCCTGTTATATTTCCTTCTGGTCAGCTGCACAGTACTATGGATTCACTGAACAGATACTGAATACCATCTTTGTTGCAGTGCCCTTTTCGAAGAGAGAGGTAGAATTTGAAGGCTATAAAATAAAATTTGTGGAACTCGGAGAGTTTTTTGGATACAAGAAAGAGCGAACAAACGCAGGCAATGTGTTTATTGCAGAGCAGGAAAAGTTGCTCATAGATGCGCTTCTAAAACCAAAATGCTGCGGAAATTTCGATGAGATTGTAAAAATATATGAGAATGCAAAAATTTCTGAAGAAAAAATTGTTGAATATTTGAAACGTGTGAAAAAGCAAGCTGTGGTGAAAAGAGTTGGCTATCTCTTGGAAGAAGTAAAGGGAATTGACATTTCGAAGCATTTTGAGCTTGACAGGAATTATGTGATATTAAATCCGTTTGAAAAAAGTTGGAGTAAAGTTGAATCGAAATGGAAAGTGAAATTATGATAAGCAGGGCTGAACTTAGTGAATACGCAAAGCTAAGGGGGCTTACACTTGCACAAGCGGAAAATGATTATTTTCAGAACTTGATTCTGTTTGCAATTTATCGCACTCACGGAAATGCTCTTGTGTTCAAGGGCGGAACTGCATTGGCAAAGTGTTATGGCTCGAGAAGATTTTCAGAAGATCTTGATTTAAACAATGCGAAAGGAGTGTTAGATTCCAGCGGCTATTAGGTAGTGGAGAGGTAATTTTTTTATACCTTCTTTTAATTATTTATTTAGATATTGGGCGTGTAGCTCAGTCGGCAGAGCAACGGTCTTATAAGGCCCTTCGTTCATGTTTATTTTTCTTTTGGGCCTAAGCACACCGTTGGTCGCAGGTTCGAGTCCTGCCACGCCCACTCTGCTTTTTTTCAATAATTTT
>JAFCEU010000094.1 GCA_017608995.1 Candidatus Iainarchaeum sp.
TTCCTTCAAGGTAAAGCCAGAATTGTAAAGCGAGAGCGCTCTCACAATTACTTTGGGAGGATAGCTCCTCTGCCCGAGTTTCTTCTCTGTAAAAAACCTGCCGCAATCCTTGCATTGAAAGCGCTGCAAGCGCTCAAATCGGTTCTGCCTGAAACCGCGCTTTATTGTATTGAACGAACCACAATAAATGCATTTCTCCAAACCAACTCTCTTAGCCACAGAAAAATACTGCAAGGAAATTCTTTAAAATAAATCAACACCTGCATCGGGACAGGAAAATTATTTTAGGCAGAAAGAAAAGTAAAAACAACAGCACTTTGAAAAATTACTCCCAAACGGTTTTCACCAACCCTGACTTCGCTATTTCCCTATCCTTTGTTATTAACACGGCGTTCAAGGAGCTTGCTGTTGCGACGATAATTCGGTCATGCAATTCACTCAGTTTAATGCTTGGAAGCATTTTCACAATCTCCAAATCCAAGGGCACAACCACAAAATTGTTTGCACCCTCAAACCTAGAAAAGATGTCCCTATAGTCAACTTTTATTCTGTTTGTTTCAACAAGGTGAACGCACTCGCTCAAAGCAATCGCCGGAACAAGCATCACATCCTCAAAATTCTCCACAGATTTAAAAATTTCATCAGCTTTTTGGGGTAACCTGTCCAGCAAATAGTAAACCCAAGCATGAGTGTCAGCAACAAACATTTCAATCACCAAAGCGCTTATGAGGAAACAGTGAGTGCTTCGCTTCCTCAATAGCCTCATCCAATTCCCTTTCACTGAGAGAGCTCTTGGCAATGCCCCTGAAAGAAACAACCTTTCCGTCCCTTGGCTTATGCTTGTATCTGGACAGAATTATTGACTTCAAAACCGTTATTTCATTCTCTATGCTGCTCAGTTTCTTATACAGCAATTGCTCTTCCATTCAAACCACCTTATAGGAAAATAAACATGCCAACAATTTAAAAACAATAACCACCTAAAAATACCTAGAAAACGGAAACAACCAACCAGCTTTCGAAAAAACACCTAAAAATTGATCCATGCGCGCCTATTTTTTGAAATCCGAGCGCTGAGAATTTGATTTTTTGAGCACCTGTTTTTTGAAATCTCCAAGCACCTATTTTTTGAAATTTTTTGAAAAAATGCAGGGTTATGCTGGAAAACCACTTCGGAGAACCACCTGAAAAAGGCGGTTCAGGCAGTTTTGTGTGGGTTTTGGGCAGAAATCAAAAAATCGGGGCTTGTTGGGGATTTTTGGAGTTTTGGGGCTTATTGGGTTTATTGGAATTATTGGGATTTTGGGTTTTTTGTGGTTTTGGCACTTGCTGGGATTTGGTTATTGGTTGGGGTGTGGCAGCAGGAGCAAGGTGCTCGGAAAAACGCCAAAATATGGAAAAATTGCGATAGAAAGCAAGAAAAAAGAAAAAGAAGTCCTTTTAGTCTGCAACCGCAAAGCGCTCTCCAAATTCAGGCGCTTTATTTGTATATGGGAAAAATTATTGGGAAAATGTTTTAATAAGGATTAGTAGTGACTAAAAATAAAAGATATTTGACGTTATGAAAATTCCAAACAGTAGAGCCACAGTTCTTCATCACCATTGCCACACACCGAGGAACCAGCATTGTTAGTACAGCGAAGTTCATCTGCCTGTGTTTTGCCAGGGTAAAAGACAGCATAACCTCCAACGCCAAACGTATCATCCCTTGCATCTGAGTAATAACACATGACTGCTCCTCCACTGAAACCAACACTCCAATTAGCATGACAACAATGGTCTTTTCCACTACCATCATCGTTAAAGCACATGATAAATATTTTAGATGTACAATTATCAAATATAGAGGAAGACCAGTTATCACCGGTAGTATCTGTAGCACCGTTTATCAAAGTTTTAACTCGCAAAACTGGGTAACCAGAAACAAGCAAGTTACCAGTGAACCTTCCTGAACCGCTAACATCCAGCTTATAAGAAGGCGAAGTTGTTCCGATGCCGACGTTGCCAGCGACATAAAGGGAATCCGTTGTCCTAATAACATCTTCAGCATACCTATAAAAATACTCATCGTCGCCCACATAAAGCCCACCATCAGCCCTGAGCTTGTTTGGGATATAAACACCGTTTGTATGACTCGAACCATCATTAAGCCTAAGCCATTCATCAGTACTCCTAGCAATAGTTCCATAATCACCATAAATA
>JAFCEU010000095.1 GCA_017608995.1 Candidatus Iainarchaeum sp.
TATTTTTGCAAGCATAATCAGCTTTGGATGCTTTGCATTGCTTTCAACAAGCTTCTTTGTGATTAGAGCTGCGTGAGCAACGCTTGCATTATTCAAAAACATCTTTCCTGCCTTTGTATTCCTGTCTTTTTCGTACAGCCTTTGGAAATATGCCCATAACGCTTTTGGCCCTTGAGTTTCAATAAGGATGAGCGCATGGTTTGCCTTGATTAAAGAAGCTACGCGAGCCGCTAACGTATAGAGTTCTGGCCTTTCCCTGCCTCTTTTTTCAATCATTGAGCTTATCTTCCTCTGAAGTGCCAGCAACTTTGCTCTATTAAAATAGTCCTGCCTTGGCATCTTTGTTACGCTAAGCCTTTGTTACGCTAAGCTCTTTTAGCTTTGAAGCATTCTCTCTAATAAAATCAGTTAATGCCTTTTTTATCTGTTTGAATTCTTCAGGCAATTCAACCTTGCGCCACTCAAGCTTTATTTCACTAATATAAGGCTTTACATCCTCATCCTCCAAAGTAACTATTTCAATATTTTTTATTCCAAGGTTATTGCATATTTCTGCAATGCGCTCTTTTTCATGCCCAGGCGAAGCGGTTAAACCAAGAAGCAAACTACTACCTTGCTCTTTAAATTTCCTCGCAATAAAAACATAGGAATAATTGCCCACTGCCCTGTGCGCCTCATCAAATATACAGAGCCCAATTTTGCTTAGATCAATAAGCTTCTGCTTTATATCGTTTTCAATGCATTGCGGTGTTGCGCTTATAACGCGAGCCTTTTTATAAAGCAAATATCTTTGTTTAGGTGCTTTGGCACCTGTAATAAGCACTATTTCGCTTTTAGGAATATTAAGCACCTTTTTCAACGTCTTTTGGTGCTGCATCGCTAATGGTTTTGTGGGTGCAACCATCAGCACATTCTTTCCTTTTCCAAGAAAATGTGCTGCGAGCACCGCAGCGATGATGGTTTTTCCCAATGCGGTGGGCGCAACAACAAGCGTGCTTCCCTTCCTGAGCACACTATTGATAAGCCTCTCTTGATAAGCCCTTTTCTCAATGCTCTGCGCTTTTATTAAAGGATGTTCAAAGAATTCCATACTAGCAAAAAGTAGGAATTAAAGGTTTTTAAAGGAATGGAAGAGCTGCCTTCCCATATTGCCAAAATTAGTTTTATGGAAGCGAAAAACTTCATTCTTGCCGAATTTTAGGAATTTAGAACCTTTTAAGCCTTATTTTTCGCAAAAAAGCAAAGCTTTTTATTATTTAGCTCTATACTCTTTATTGGTGTTGTTTATGGGTGAACTGCCACTTGCAGCAGTTGATAGAATAATAAGGAAGGCCAGCGGCCTGCGCGTTAGCGAATCTGCAGCAGTAGAGCTTGCGCGCTTGCTTGAAGAGGAAGGAATGCGCCTATCTTTAAAAGCGAAAGCGCTAGCAGAACACGCAAAAAGAAAAACAATTACTGCTGACGATATAAGGCTTGCAGCAAGGCAGTAACTGCTTTGCAATTCAATCTTCCAATTTTAGTTTATTTTCTCCAGAAGAACAAGTATTGTTTGCTTTTTATTCTCTTTTCTATTTTCTTCAGCTTCCTATTCAATTCCTCATAACGCGCTTTGAATTCGGCTTCGGTTATGTGCCTCTTGAAGTATTCCGCTTTGAGCTTCTTTCTTAAAGCTAGCAATTCGCTGCGCTGATGCATAATCCTTGCTTTTGCATCCTTGATTCTGAGCGAAATTCTAAGAGTTGCATATATTACAATTACAACAACAAACACAAAAGCCAAGCCTGCCAAGATCTCCTGCGGTTTAAGCGCGCGATTTATCTTCACATAAGAAAGCTTTTCTGTTTTTAGGGGCTCTTCTATTTTAAGTTCTATTACATGCTCACCGAAATCTAAAGGCTCAGAAAGCTTCGCAAAGTAGTTCTCACCCCTCTTTTTTAGCATTATGTCACTAGCTTCACCATCTACAATGAGTTTGCCCTCAACATTCCCTGCCTCAAGCAGCTGCCCGTTGCTATACTCAACCCTTACCTCTATTTCATCTATTGGTTCCGGGCTAGCTTGCTCAGGCTCCCGCGGTTTTATAAAAGTAATTCTCAACCCACTAATTACGTTAAAATCTAGTCTTTCAATATCCATCGCTTCTGCGCCAACAGCTTTGGCAGTAAGCTTGCAGTGAAGAGTACTTCCTTTATAGTCCGCAGGAAGCTTTAGTGTAAAATAGTGCTTATCCTCCACCGCATCGTAATTCATTTCCCCTTTAAGTATGCCACAATCAACATCTATAGTTCCATTCAATCCTTTATTTGACTTTATCCTAACCACAATTTCCTTCTCTTCGAGCAAAGCAATTTCTCTATCCTTTGGCTCTAGCACTTCCATATCAAATGCAGGATTGCTCTTACTAATGGGGATTTCTATAGTTGCTCTTAA
>JAFCEU010000096.1 GCA_017608995.1 Candidatus Iainarchaeum sp.
AGAATTCCCATTGCAATTAGGAATTCACAATAGGGAAAATGGTTCGAAAATTGATGCCCACTTGCATTTGCCTTTTTCTAAACTTGAAGATTTGCAAGTCCAAGAAGTATTCTATGTTCTTCAAGGAGAAATGGAAGTAAGCCTGTTTGACAATGCTGGCGAATTGTTCAAAAAAATACCGTTGAAAGAAGGAGAAATATTACTTATTAATTGCCCCCACGGAATTCTTTTCAAGAAGGCCTGCAAGTTTTTTGAAATAAAACAAGGGCCCTACCGCGGGAACGAAAAGGAAAAAAAACTAATATAGGGTGCTTTGATGATTCCAGTATGCGAGCCCACTCTTAAAGGGAACGAATTAAAGTATGTAACTGAATGTATTAAGACCAATTGGATTTCTTCTCACGGCAAGTTCATTAAAGAGTTCGAGGAAGTTTTTGCAGCATATTGTGGTGTAAAATATGGGATTGCATGCTCAAACGGCACTACAGCACTTCATCTTGCTCTTGTTAGTGCTGGAATCAAAGAAGGGGCAGAGGTAATAGTACCAGATTTTACGATGATCGCATGCGCTAATGCAGTAATTTATTCCAACGCAAAGCCTGTTTTTGTTGATGCGGACCCAGAAATATGGTGTATTAATCCAGATCTTATTGAGGAAAAGATTACTGAAAAAACAGGGGCGATTATGCCAGTACATATCTATGGTCACCCATGTGATATGGATTCTATAAACAAAATAGCAAAGCAGTATTCTTTGATTGTTTTAGAAGATGCTGCAGAAGCCCATGGAGCAGAATATAAAGGTAAAAAAGCTGGCTCACTAGGAGACGCCGCAGCATTTAGCTTCTATGCGAACAAAATAATCACTACGGGAGAAGGGGGCATGGTTGTAACGGATGACAAAAAAATAGCCGAGCGAGCAAGGCTTTTAAGGAACCACGCATTCACGCCAGAGCGCTTTGTTCATGAAGAAATAGGTTTTAATTATAGACTTACAAACTTGCAAGCAGCAATTGGCGTTGCTCAAATGGAAAAAGTTGAGAAACTTATTGAAGCCCGGCGTAGAAATGCAAAACTTTATAACGAATTTTTTGAAAAGGCTGATTGGATTATCACACCGAGTGAGAAACCTTGGGCAAAAAATGTTTATTGGATGTATGGCATAGTTTTGGAAAAGAAAAGTGGGCTCAATGCAAGAACTGCACGGGCCAAGCTTTTAAAAAAAGGTATCGAAACAAGGGCTTTTTTCTACCCTATGCATCTGCAACCAGCCTTTAGAAAAAGGCGGGGAATTGCTGGAATTGAAGGGGATTTTCCTGTTTCTACAATGTTAAGTGAACAAGGGTTTTATTTGCCATCAAGCAGCCACCTGACTGAAGACCAGATCGAGAAGGTTGCTAAAGCCGTGCTTTCTTTAAAAAAATAAGGTAATGAAGATGAAAGAAAAGATTTCAATTATATTGCCAACATATAATGAAGCAGAAAATATAAAGGGAGTTATAATGCAACTGAATAAATATGCCAAACCTTTGGAGATAATTGTTGTGGATGATAACTCCCCAGATGGTACTGCGAAAAAGGCAAAGGAAGCAGCAAGTAACGTTAAAGTTATTATAAGAAAAAATGAGCGCGGTGTTGGTTCGGCAATAAAGCGCGGCATTGAAGAAGCGCAAGGAGATATTGTTACATGGATGGATGCTGATCTTTCAATGCCACCTTCTCTTGTTCCAAAACTTTTAGCTGAATTAAAAAATTATGACATTGCGATAGCATCCCGTTATGTGAGAGGCGGTCAAGATAAGAGATCTTTTGGAAGGGTTCTCACAAGCCGCGCATTAAATCTTGTTGCATCATTACTCCTAGGTTATGGGATAAAAGATTACGATACCGGATTCGTTGCAGTAAAAAAAGATGTTTTTAAAGAAGTGTCATTCAGTGAAAAAGGACATGGTGAATACTGTATCGAATTTCTTTATAATGCCTGCAGAGCTGGATTTAAGGTTAAAGAAATTCCTTTTGTCTTCACTGAGCGAGTAAAAGGAAAGTCAAAAACTGTTTCTTCCATTTTTTCTTATCCCTTACATGG
>JAFCEU010000016.1 GCA_017608995.1 Candidatus Iainarchaeum sp.
TTAAGGGCAAAGAATGCTAAAGCAGAAGATATAAAAAAGGCGTTAGAGCTTAAAAGGCATTGCATGGACCTAGCTGAAAAATGTAGCGCTTGCGATAGAGAAGTAGATTTTGTAAATAGGGCCTTTCCTCACAGGATCTGAACCTTTGCACCAATAGCTTGACCGGGCAAGCCCTTTGCAAAGCGTGCTCTCACCGCGCCACTATTGCCATGCGCCGCTAAAATTTTACCTCTTATCACTTTGCCACTTGGCGTTTTATACTCCACCGCTTTTCCAACTAAAGAAAATGCTTTGCTGCGCGAATTGATGCCAGCAATTTCTATTATCGCTTGCCTGGGATTTTGAGTATGCCTTCCTCTGCGGTAGTTTTTTATCACTCCTTCCATAAACCTCACCAATGTTAAAAAGCCATTCTAAGAAGAATTCTAAGCTTATTAGAAAGCTTAAATAATTCTTCAATGAAGGCTTTTTAAATTTATTCCAAATGAAGTTTTTCAATGAAGAAAATTCTTATTGCAGGTATTGATGAAGCGGGCAGAGGCTCTGCCATAGGACCATTAGTAATGGCCGCTGTGCTAGTGGATAAAACGCAGGAAGAACAGCTTATTGAGCTACAGGTGCGGGATTCTAAAGAGCTTAGTAAAAAAGAACGCGAGCGCTTAGCAAAGGAAATAAAAAAGATGGTAGAAAAATACGCTGTTGTTAAGATAACCGCCAAAGAGCTTAATGAATTAATGCCAATGAGATCTTTAAACGAGATAGAGGCAGGCAGCACACCTGATCCAAGAAATTGGCATAAAGCCTGCTATGTTGATTGTGGATTCTCCGGATATAATTGCAGACAACTTTGCAAAAAGGATTAAAAAGTATCTCCCCTTCAATCTAATTATTAAAGCAGAACATTTTGCTGATAAAGTGCATGCTGCAGTAAGCGCCGCAAGCATCCTTGCAAAAGTGGCTCGCGACTCCGAAATCGAAACTCTGAAAAAGTATTATGGGGAGATAGGCTCAGGTTATTGGCACGATCCACTAACCAAGAGTTTCATCGAGAAGTGGACCGCAAAACATGGAAAGCTACCGAGCTGTGCAAGAGCTTACTGGCAACCAAATATAAGAACACTGGATAAGCAACTACAAAAAACACTGGAGGAATTTTAATGTTTCATAGAAAGAAAAAGAGAAAAGAGTTTGACGAGTTTGAGGAGTTGGAGCGGAGAATGTTTCAGGTAATGAACGAGCTTTTATTTAATATGCCTGATTTTGACGAGCTTATGCGAGATTCAAAGCCGCTAGCGCTAGGTTTTACAATAAAGTTTGATGCTAAAGGCGTGCCAAGCGTAAGGGTGAAGAGATACGAAAAAAGAAGGAATTATGCTAAGCGTTTCAGGACACGCTCAGAGCCGCTCTATGAAGTGAGATATGATAGGGATTCTGTTTGGATCGTTGCTGCCCTGCCTGGCGCAAGGGAAGAGAATATAAAGCTAGAGGTACAGCCAAACCTTGTGAGAATCTTTGCGACTGAGAAGGATACAAGCTACTATAAAGAAATACCATTAGAGGAGCGGGTAAAACCAGAATCGCTAAAGAAGAGCTTCAACAACGGAGTTCTTGAACTGATTATTGAAAAAGAGAGCAGCAAAGCGGATAGCTGCTAGTGAGGAGAAATACATTTATAAACATATGTTTAAACATATGTTTATATGGCTGTAAAAACAATCACAATAAAAAAAGAAACCTATGAAAAGCTTCTGAGATTCAAGAGGGCTGATGAGAGCTTTAGCAAACTGCTTGAAAGACTCGTTGGAGAAAAGAACTCCTTTGATATCATTGCGAAGCTCAAGGGTAGTGTTGACTGGAAGGACAAAGAAAAACTCGTTGAGGAAATTTATTCTAAAAGGTTTGAGAGAAGATGATACTTCTTGATACTGACGTTCTAATTGAACTAATGCAGAAAGGCTCAAAAAGGAGCGAAACGATTTTCAAAAAACTGCAGAGCGCAAATGAAGAAATAACAACAACTACAATAAACCTTCATGAGATCCTCTATGGGCTTTTTAAGAATGGTGATTTTGAAACTGCAACCAAGATATCAAATCTAAATGTACTCGAATTTACAAAAAATGATGCCATACTGGCAGCTAAAATGGAATTTAAGCTGGAGAAAAAAGGGGCTAAGGTAGCAAGGCTGGATTGTATGATTGCAGCCATTGCAATAAGCAATAGTGCTAAATTATTTACATTGAATCTGAAACACTTTAAAAGATTCGAAACATTTGGCCTAAAACTCTTTCGGATGTAATGATTTCTAATAATCACTTGCTGAGGTCTTTATATAAAGTCATGTTTGTGATTAAAGGGCTTTTTCTTCGGCTGCTTCTTTGAGGCCTCTTCCAACTGCTTTAAGAGCTCGTCTCTGAGTGCATTAACATGCCTTAAAGAGTTGGTTTCCAGGTATTCTACTATTTCTTTTATGAGTATATTGGAACCGGCCGCTTCAGGTATGCATACAAAGTCAGCGCCAGCATCATAAAGCTGTTTAGCTTCATCGTATTTGTGTGCTCTTGCAAATATTACAATTTTAGGATTCGCATGCTTCGCATGGTCAAGCAAGCGCATAGAAGCTTCAAACTGTGGAATAGCCAGCACAAGCATCTTAGCATCTTTTAAATTGAGTTTGTTCCAAAGCGTTTTATTCTCTGCTTCGCCGTAAACAGCATTTAAACCTTCAGCCCTTAGCAAAGCCACCACATCCGGATCATGGTCAATTATAAGCAATGGTTTGTCTTTCAGGAATTTAGCAATTGCACTGCCAACTACGCCGCCACCAACTATCACAATATGCTCTTTTTGCTTTACAACCTCTTCAAGATGCTTTATCTTTTTGTTGAAGAATTCCTTCTTTATTGATACAGGCACTCTGGAAGCAACACCATCTATAAACTCCATAAAGGCCTGCCTATATTTGAAGAAATAAGGCGTTACAACCATTGAAAGACCTATTATGAAAATAATTGTTGAATAAAAATCCTGTGAAATTAGGCCTGCTGCTAAGCCTTGACCAGCCAATAAGAATGAGAATTCAGAAGCCTGGCTCAGGCCCAATGCAACCATAAACGAAACGTTTCTGCCATAGCCTGCAAACATGCAAAGCAAATAGAAAATAGCTGGCTTTATAATAAAAACAACCAAGAACGAGAGCAGTAGCAGGGGCAAGCTATTTGAAAGCTGGAAAAAGTTTAGCTGCATCCCCAATGTAACAAAGAAAATAGTAACAAAGAAATCGCGAACGCCTTTAATCTCATCGTAGATTTCAAAGCTGTATGGGAGCACAGAAAGGCTCAAACCTGCTATAAATGCACCAATAGCCATTGGAATGCCCAAAGATTCTGCTAAAAACATAAAAACGAAACAAATGGAGAGCGAACCCAAAAACAGCATCTCTGCACCTTTTGCCGAGAAGCTAAAGATTCTCGGATAGATAAATTTGCTTGCTATAAGCGCTAGTGCCATAAGCACGGCTCCGGAAATAATAAAGTTTGTGAATGTCTGCAGTTCAAGTAAAAGCTTTAGATTGCTTAGCAAGGGCATCAATAGTATAACAAGCACATCTTGTACAAGCAAGAATCCGAGCATTATTCTTCCATGTAGGGTGTCGATAGTAAAGCTGTCTGAAAGCAGTTTTACCACAATCATTGTGGAAGAGAACGCCAGGATTACCGCTAAATACAATGCTTCATTGAAAGCAAGGATGCCGGTGTAATATGCTAAAATATAAGTGAAAAGCGCGGTTAAAGCTACCTGCAAGGTTCCGCCAATAACCGCGAGCTTTCCAAAGCTTTTCAGCTTCAGGAAATCCGATTCTATACCAACAGAGAAAAGCAAGAAAGCTACGCCAAGCTTAGATAGCAAAGCGACATCTTGGATGTTTGCTACTCTTAAAATAGTTAAATCAATGCTGAAAGTGTTTGCTAAAAAATTCAAAAAGTATGGTCCTATAAAAATGCCTGCAATTATATACGCCAACAACGTTGGTTGCTTCAATTTCTTTGCTATAAAATTAAATACCGCTGCTGCAACTATAATAAGGCCAAGTTCCCAGAGCAGACTGAGAGAAAAACTACTTGCAATTCCTACCATGCGGCTCAAATTGATTAAGTAGATTTAATTTATAATTGTTATGCTCGCTAGCGCACTTAACGCTATTATCTGGCTTTTCGCCATTTTGTGCCCTGCGGTGTGTCGATGAGTATTATGCCACGAGAAGCAAGCTGCTCCCTTATTTTATCTGCTTCCTCAAAGCGCTTTTCCTTCCTGAGCTTATCTCTAAGCGCTATAAGCCTTCTTTCTTCTTCATTCAAGTCAGGCATTTTCTTCTCAAATGAAAGAACCGCGAAGATAGAATCTATTTCTTTTAGAAATTCTATCACTCTAAGTGCGCCGCTCTTTGTTAGCTTGTTTTCGTTCATCAGCTTGTTTACTTCTGTTTCGAGCGCAAAGATCGCGCTCCAGGCTTTCGGCGCATTAAAATCGTTATCCATCGCGAGCTCAAACTCTTGCCTTGCTTTGCTAAGTATTGGCTCAACCGCCAAGCTCTTGCCAGCAAGCTCTACTTCATAAAGCCTTTGGATAAAATCATTGAGTCTTGCGAGCGTATTTTCTGCATGCTTCATCGCTTCCTCAGAAAAATCAATTCTGCTCCGATAATGCTTTGTTGCGATGAAAAATCTAAATACTCTTGCGTTATATTTTGCAAGAAGCTCAGGCACCGTTATAAAGTTCCCTAAAGATTTGCTCATCTTCTGGCCAGCAATATCTAAAAAGCCGGTATGCAACCAGTATTTTACAAACGGCTTAACATCGTAGGCGGCTTCGCTTTGAGCTATTTCATTTTCGTGATGTGGGAATATTAAATCAACTGCACCGCCGTGAATATCTATGGGCAAGCCTAAATACTTCGAGCTCATTGTTGAGCACTCTATATGCCAGCCAGGCCTGCCTTCACCCCAGGGGCTTTCCCAGTATGGTTCATTAGGTTTTGCTTTCTTCCATAGCGCAAAATCCTGAACCTTCTTTTTCTCATATTTATCTGTTTTGACCCTTGTGCCTGTAATGCTCTTGCTTGGTTTTATTCCGGAAAGCTTTCCATACTCTGCGAATTTACTTATATCATAATAAACACCATCTTTGGTTTCATAGGCATAGCCCTTATCGTAAAGCAATTTTATAGTTTCTATTATTGCATCTATTTCCTGAGTTACTCTTGGGTAAACGCTTGCAGGTTTTATATGCAGGGCTTTCATATCCTCAAAGAACTGTTTTGTGAAACGATCGCCTAACTCAAAAATCGTTGTATTTTGCTTATTTGCTTCAGCAATCATATCGTCGTGCACATCGGTTATATTTATTACAAGCTTTACTTTATAGCCTTTATATTCAAGATAGCGCCTTATCACATCAAAAGCAATGTAGGTTCGAGCGTGCCCAATATGGGCTGGCCCATATACTGTTGGTCCACATACGTACATTCGTATCAATCCTTTCTTCTCAGGAATAAGCTCCTCTTTTTTGTTCCCTAAGGTATTGTGCACCTGCATATTCTCACAGCCCAAGCTTTTTCTTCCAGTATTCACATACCGCTTTGGTTTTTTGCTCTGCAATACCTATATATTTTTCTGGGTTTTTTAATAAAAGCGCTGAGGTAGCGGCAATTTTTTGCATATAAGGTTTTAGCTTCGGGTCATTCATTGCAAGCTCAAGCAGATTCTTACCATTGGCTTTCAAAGTTAGGCGCTTTATCCTTTCGTGCGCGTCGCTAAGCCCCTGCAATGAAAGCAACACATATAAAGGCTCTGCAATTATTCTATCCTTGGCTTTTTCAAAGTTCTTTCGCATAGCGTTGCTATCAACGTAGAGCTTTGAAATTGCTCTTAGCATTCTGTTGCTTGCATAATAGCTCGCAAACAAAATCTCTTGAGTAAACCTTGAGCTTGCTGAATTGCTCAAGTCGCGCTGATGCTCACTTATCTGATCCATATAGATTGTTAGCATTCTTGGCATAAATGCCTTCCAAAAGCTCTTTATATTCTCAAATGAAATTGGGTTGCGCTTATGAGGCATGGTGGAGCTGCCTACTTGTTCGCTTCCGAAGAACTCTGCTACTTCAGCAATCTCGCTCCTTTGCAAGTGCCTCATATCATCAGCTAAATTTGCAATCACGCCAAGCATGCTTATTATCGCATTCATCAAATCAACCAGTGGCTCTCTTGGAGCTATTTGAGTTGAGCACCTTGCCTGCTTTAAGCCCAAAATTTTAAGTGTTATTTTTTCAAGCTCTTCAGGCTTATCGCAGAAAAGCGAAATAGCGTTGTAAGCGCCTACAGCACCGCTTATCTTACCGGCCAGTTCTTCTTTAGCTCTTTCAATTGCAACAATTCTATTACCAAGGCGTTCAACATAATAAGCTAAGGCAAAGCCAAAGGTGATTGGCTCTGCAAACTGGCCGTGCGTTCTGCCTATCTGCAATGTACGCTTATGCTCTAAGGCAAGCTTTATAAGCTCCTTTTCCAGTGCTTTGAGCTCAGGAAGCAGAACACGCTCAACAAAATGCTTATAGCGCAAGCTGTTAGCAGTATCGACAACATCATAGCTTGTTAAGCCGAGATGAATGAAGGGTTTTGCCTTCTCGCTAACCGCTGCTTTTAAGCAGTTAACCAATGCTTTCACATCATGCTTTGTTTTTTCTTCCTCGCGATAAACCTGCTCAGCACTGATTCTCTTAGACGCTAAGCTGACTTCTTTTGCAATCGCTTTGCTGCAAATGCCTTTCTCTGCAAGCGCTTTAACATAAGCGACTTCAATCTCTAAGCAGTATTTTATGCGCGCCTCTTCTGAAAGAAAAGGCCTTGCTTTTTCAAACAGCCTGCCTTTAGCGTATCTAAAATCCAAAGGGCTTATCAATTCAAAAAGGTTCTGCATACAATATAAAAGCTGTTTGAAATCATTAAAACGTTTTTGTTATGGAATTTTAAGATGCGTATAAAAACTCTTAACGATGCTCTTACATACCTCAATTCTTTCGATTTGCATCGCGTAGATCTCGGCTTAGAACGCATACTCGCTTTTTTGAGCAAAGCGGGAAACCCGCAGAAAAAGCTAAATGCATTGCATGTTGCTGGCACGAATGGCAAAGGCTCTGTGAGCACCTATTTAAGCTATGCGCTCGCAGAGCGATATAACACTGGTTTATATTTAAGTCCGCATCTGGATTCTTTCAATGAGCGAATACAGCTAAACAACAAACGCATAAGCAACAGAGAGCTTTTAAGGCTTGTTAGGAAAACCGCAGTGCTAAAAGAAAAAACCGCTAGCGATTTGAGCTATTTCGAATTTGTTACCTCGCTGGCTTTGCAATTTTTCGCTGAAAAGAGTGAGCTAGCTGTACTTGAAGTTGGAATGGGCGGCCGCTTAGATGCAACAAATGTTGTTGAAGCACTGGTGAGCGTAATAACAAATATAAGTATGGAACATACAAAGCATTTAGGGAATTCATTGGCTAAGATTGCTCGCGAGAAAGCAGGCATAATAAAGCAGGGCTCTTTTGTATTAACCTCTGAGCAAAACAAAAAAATCGCAAGCGCTTTTGAGAAAAAAGCAAGGCAAAAAAATGCGGAATTTGCTCGCTATGGCAACGCGTTTTATGCAGAGAGGAAAAGCAACAGCTTGAAAGGCCAGAGCTTTGATTTTGTTGCGGAAAGCGAGCCTTTTTATTCTATAAAAAATGTGAAAATAAGGCTTTTGGGCAAGCATCAGGTCAGGAATGCCGCTTTAGCGATAGCCGCTCTGCAGGCATTAGAAACAAAAGGGTTTAGACTTGGAAAAAAAGCAATAAAAGAAGGCCTGCGAAAAGCCTTTTTACCTGGTCGTTTCGAATTTGTAGATTCTGAAAGAAAACTGCTCTTTGATGTTGCTCATAACCCCGCTGGTTTCGAAGCTCTGCATAACTCGCTGAGGGAATACTTTCCAAATGAAGAAAAGCTGTTTGTAATAGGCATTTCGCAGGATAAAGATGCCAAGCGCATTGCAAAAACAATAAGCGGGGAGGTAGATAAATTAATATGCACAAAAGCGCAGTTCAGGGGGGTGCGGGCAGAGAAATTAGCAAAAGCATTCGAGCCATATGTGAAAGACATATACATAACAAAAAACGTAAGCGACGCCTGCAAAAGGGTGTTGGAAAAAAGTGCTGAGCTAACTATTTTTACCGGCTCTTTTTTCAGTGTGAGCGAAGCACGAGCTTTTCTTAGAAAGGTTGTTGAATAATATTCTTCTTTTCTTCAGGAACGATATAGGGAGATATGTAAATATTCAACAACCTTTTAGAAACTTTTTTAAGGGTTTTTAGTTTTTACGCTATGCAGGGTGGTTCTATGCTCAGTTTTTCAAAAGACTTGGGTAAAAAACTGGTTTTCTTTGCTGCATTTGTTTCCATTGCAATTATCTCATATAAAATAAACTTCTCCCCAATAATCGGAGCTGAAAAGCAGTACTTCACATTCTTTCAATTCTTTGCACCAATCACTGGCACTTTTTTAGGCCCAGCTCTCGGAGCTTTAGCGGTGCTTTTTGCACAATTAATAAATTATTTCATTCTTGGTAAAGCATTCGATGCAATAGGCTTGCTGAGATTAGCGCCGATGATATTTGCAGCGGCATACTTCGGTTCTGCTAAAAGGCGCATCTATTTTGCAATAATCCCTTTAGCTTGCATGCTTATATTTGCAATGCACCCTATTGGTTCCAAAGTTTGGTTCTATACGCTTTACTGGCTTATTCCGCTAGCATCATTGCGCTTCAAAAAGAGTGTTTTTTTCAGAAGCTTAGGGGCTACATTTACGGCGCATGCGATAGGCTCTACGCTCTGGCTTTACACAGTGCCGATGCCTGCTAACGCATGGATTGTGCTTATCCCAATAGTTGCGTTTGAAAGGCTGATGTTCGCGGGCGGAATAACCGCAAGCTATTATGCTTTCAGCTATGCTCTTTCAAAGCTTGAAGTGGCAATGCCGAGCGTAAAAGGATGCTTTCAAACCAAGCTAGCGGTGGGTGAATGAAAAAAGCGAAAAAACAAAAGCATAAAATGCACCTGGAAGCGCTCAAAAAAGCAGACAAGCTGCTTTATTCTTTAATACTGCGCGAAAAAGAGAGGCAGATGCAAGGCATAGAGCTGATTCCGAGTGAAAACTTGGTGAGCGAAGCAGTGCTTGAAGCATTGGCAACGGTGCCAACAAACAAATATAGCGAGGGTTATCCAGGAAGGCGCTACTATGGTGGCAACGAAATAATAGATAAAATAGAGTTGTTAGCGATAAAAAGATTGAAGAAGCTTTTCAAAGCAGAGCATGCAAATGTCCAGCCTTTGAGTGGCTCGCCTGCAAATATGGCTGCTTTCTTTGCATTGATGAAACCAGGCGATAAATTTATGGCTTTGCGCTTGGATATGGGCGGGCATTTAACGCATGGCCATAAAGTAAACTTTTCAGGGGTGCTTTTTAAAGCGGTGCATTACGCTGTTGATCCAAAAACAGAGATGCTTGATTACGATGCTATAGAAAAGCTTGCAAAGAAAGAAAAGCCTGCTGTGCTGCTTTCTGGTTATACCGCTTACCCTCGCGCCATAGATTTCAGGCGCTTTAAGGAAATAGCTGATTCTATAGGCGCTTACTCAATGGCTGATATAGCGCATATAGCAGGCTTATGCTGCGCTGGCGTACATGAAAACCCAGCGCCTTATTTTGATGTGGTTACTACAACAACGCACAAAACGCTTCGCGGCCCCAGAGGCGCTGCAATAATGTGTAAAGCAGAGTTAGCAAACGCAGTAGATAAAGCGGTATTCCCTTTCTTGCAGGGCGGTCCTCATGAAAACGTCATAGCTGCAAAGGCAGTGGCGTTTAAAGAAGCGATGCAGCCAAGCTTTAAGCGCTATGCTAAGCAGGTGGTGAAAAACGCAAAAGCGCTTGCTGAAGAGCTAGCAGCCTTAGGCAATAGAATTGTTTCTGCTGGCACAGATAATCACTTATTGCTTGTGGATGTGACATCTAAAGGCATAACTGGACTGGAGGCGGAAAAAGCATTGGAAAAGGCAGGCATATACTGCAATAAGAATACCATTCCTTACGATAAGCGCAGCCCCTGGGACCCGAGCGGTATTCGCTTAGGTACGCCAGCAGCTACAACGCGAGGGATGAAAGAAGGCGAGATGCAACTCTTAGCGTATCTCATAAATCGCGTTCTTGAAAAGCCGCATAGCACAGCAACCATAAAAAGCGTAAAGCAGCAGGTGCAAGAGCTTTGCAAAGAATTCATTTTTTATGCGTAAATATGACGCGCTTATCTGTTACAATAATATCAACCCTTTCATCATGCGTCTCTGCTGGTAGCCTTTCAATTATCTGCTCTTCAAATGCTAAGCCAATCTTTGTTGCAGAAACGTTTTCCAAGTATGAATCGTAGAAGCCATTGCCGAAGCCAATCCTGTAGCCGCGAAGATCAAAGCAGATGCCAGGAACAATTATAACATCTAAGGCTTCTTTAGGCACTACGCTAATGCCTTTGGGTTGCGGTATTTTTGAACTAACGCTAATATCCTGCAGGCTTTTTATTTCAACCATTCGCATCTCCTGCTTTGCAAAATCACAGTAAGGAACCGAAACGCGCTTGCCAATTAAGAGAAGCAGCTCTATAAGCTGCTTTGTATCCACCTCAGAACCGAAAGAAAAATAACAGCTTATTGAGTTTGCTTCCGCTATTTCAGGCAGAAGAAGCACGCTTGTCATTATAAGCTCGCTCTTAATTCTTCGCTCTTCGCCACTTAAAGAATCTCTCAGCTTCAGATGTTTTTCTCTAAGCTCTTTCTTCATTTAAAAATAAACTTTGCCAAAATCATTTTAAACGCAAACCTATTATCTTAGATTATGCAAAGAGAAACACTATATAGATACAGGGATATAATAAGCGATTTTGACGCTTTTATGCAGGCTATAAAAAGCGAGCGAATTGTTACTGTGCGATGGAATCCCCATAAAGTAACAAGAGCTGAGCTAATTGAAGAGCTTAAAGAGTGCTTTGCTAGCGTTGAAGAGGTGGGATGGTACAAACATGCTTTTCGCTTGGGTAGAGTGGAAAAGCCTGGCAAGACTTTGGGGCATGCTTTAGGGCACTATTACATTCAGGAAGAATCTGCAATGCTCGCAGCTTTAGTATTGAATCCAGAAAAGGATTCTTATGTGCTTGATATGTGTGCTGCTCCTGGAGGCAAAACAACGCAGCTGAGCGCGCTTATGGAAAATACAGGCACAATAGTTGCTAACGATAAATCGATCCCAAGGTTGAAGAGCTTAGTTGCAAATGTTTCAAGGTTAGCCTGCTTAAATGTAGTGGTTACTTGGAATGATGCTTCGAAGCTAG
>JAFCEU010000017.1 GCA_017608995.1 Candidatus Iainarchaeum sp.
ACGAAGTTCTGGTCAAGCTCGCTCTGTGATTCCCTAAGCGCTTTAAATTCTCCGCTGTTTTTTATTTCCTCTAAAAGCGCATTTTCGCTCTGTACTTTAAGCTCAACAGCAATATCACTTAAGTTTGCTGCTCCGCCCGCTAGTGGGCCTGATAAAAATTTCTCCTCAAATGTGCCCAAATACCTCTGCTGGGCAGGCATAACCATAAGCATGCCTAAAAAGAAAAAGCCGAGTGAAACAACCAAAACAAATTTTTCTAAAGCAGTGTTTATTGATCTAAGGATAGGCAGCTTTTTAAGCTCAATAAGGCGCGTTTTTATTATTTCCTCGCACCAAATAAGCGCAAGCACGTAAAAGACAAATACAACCAAAAGTTCTTTTGCAACTGGAAACAATAAAAACGATATCAAATATGCAAATACTGAACAAAGTAAAATGCTAACAAGCGCAGGCTTTTTTTCATAGCGCACCGAAATACCTAAAAACAGGCCAGTAGCAATGCTAAAAAATACTGTTCCGAGCCAAAATTCAACTGAGAATAGCATAGCTTTTAATGCATCAATATCAAGCAAGAGCAGAGTATCCATGGAAAATTTTGAAGAATTAAAGAAGAACACACTTAATATTAAACAAACCAATGCACTAAAGCTTGCAATAATAAAGGTTTGATTTTGTTTGAGCCAGCTAAGCACGCGGTTTCACCAAAGTAATAATACCTTCTTTTGTCTTTATAAAACTATTTTCCGCTTGCGCAACAAAGCTTCCAGCTCTGTCGTGCAATATTGGATACGCTTTAACGCATTTCTCATGCAGCAGCTGTTTTAAACCAACTTTCAGAGCAAAGTCACTTAGCTTTAACTCTCGAACCAACCAGCGCTCAGCAAATGGCAACGTTTTGTAGTTTTCCTGCACAAATTCAAGTATTTTCCTTGCATATGCATTTCTTACGCTGCGCTGTTCCTCAACTGCAAATATATTCGCCCTGCCTGCTTCGCGCACATAGCCATCACCAGTGCTTGCAAAGGGCTCGATAGCGTAAGCATTACCTTCTTCAAACACCCGCGAATCTTGCTTAGCTATATTTGGTATGCTTGGCGGAGCATGCTGCAGGTATCTAGCCAATCCATGCCCGGTTAGATTTTGCACAACCTTAAAACCTTGCTTATTAATTGTTTTCTCTATGGTTGTGCCTATTTCGCCGAGCGTTGGGTCTTTTTCAAGTAGTGCAAAAGCATTCTTAAGCGCGAGCTCAGTAGCATTCACAAGCTTTTTATGTTCTTCAGCATATGTTATTGTGAATGCAGCATCTGCAATATAACCATCCATATGCACGCCAATATCAACTTTCAAAACATCGCTTTCTTTTAGAATAGTTTTATCGTCCCAGTCTGGCGTCTGGTGCGCAGCATTTTCATTAAGGCTTAAATTTGTGGGAAAAGCGGGTTTTGCACCCTTCTTAATTATAAATTCCTCTATTTTTTCAGCGCACTCAAAAAGGTTTGCATTAGGTTTAAGGATTTTCTTCGCGAATTGCTGCGCTTCAAAAAGTATATGCCCTGCGCTTACATATTTTTCCAGTACTTCTTTTTCCATAATATCACAATTTAAGTAAAGCTATTTAAACTTGCCTGCCTGCCGCCTTCAATTAAGTCTTCTTCATTATAACCGAATTCGCGAATTATCTTTATAACTGCAGGAATGAGCTGATTCTTTATATAGTACTCTGCATCATAATTGCCTTCGTTCACATATTCCTCAAGCTGTGCTCTGTCACTTATCGTTTTGCCACATTTTGTTACGATGTAGCCTATTACAGAGCCCTCTTCAATGGTTTTTCCTTTTGCAATGGCTTTTTTGGCAGCTGCCACATGTGGCCCGATGCTTTCATAACTATTTATTGCTTTCTTTATCTGCGAGTATATAACTAATTCCTCCTTTTTGGTTTTCCCTTCGCGCAATTCCTTAATCTTCTGCCTTACAATTTCTATCGCTTTTTCAGGCTTTCCTTCCTTCAAAATCGCTTCTATTACTTTACGCTGGGTTTCTTTCGCTATCGGCGCCCAGTCCCTGCGCACGTATTCAAAGCCAACTATTTTCAAATTGTTATTATAATCGATCAACGCATATCGTTTCTTAGCAGCCTGTTCGCCTGTTTTTTTAGTTACGAAGATACCGCGCTTGTAGAACCCTTCAAGCTCTAAATTCATAACTCCGGGCAACTTAGCATTTATTTTTTTAAGGAATTTTTTCACATCTTCATGCGTTTTTTCAGGCGGAATCTTTATGAAAGCAGAATCTGTATTATGCAGGAGTATCTGCCCACATGCATCCACAAAGTTGTTATTTTTTTCTACAGCCAAATCATACACATAGCCAGCATAGCATTCTTTTTTTATTTTTGTTTCAAGCCTTGAATTATATTTGCTCGAGGTTTGAATTGAATACGTTTTCTTATCCTCCCTGTATGTTATTGTATGTTTTATCCCTAACTGGGCTAGTAGGAGGCTCAGTCCAGAGGCTAGAGCGAGCGATCGTGTAGTGATCTTAAAATATTTTTTCTTGTAAGTGGTACTATAGCGCCTATCTGTTGACCTGTAACCATCGCCCTTGATGTATTCTTCTAGCAGCATTCTCTTGTATTTTTTCCCAACATTGAATATAAAATCGGGTAAACGCTTACCCCTGCTTTTCTGTCCGCACAGCTCTTTAAATAAAACTGCAGCAAGTCCGTTCATCATCTGCAACTTTTTTGTTTTATCCTTATAAACAATTATTTTTGTCTTTCCGCCTTTATGGTAATTTAGATTCCTTTTTTTCTTAGTTGAACTTATAATGGATGCCTTTGCATTTTTAAACAGGAGTAAATAGTCCTTTCTCAATTTTCTGAGCCATTTTTCATCAGAACTTGCTATTGACGCCCCAAATCTTGTTTTCGTGGTTTCCCTTGTAGATGAGCTCCCCTCTGCTATATATGCTCCTAAAAGCCTGCAAAGTGCGCCAAACTCCCTAGAGCCAACTTTAATAATTCTCTTAAGCTTTACTGGTTTTTTCCGCTTTGTCCATCCAAACCATATGTACTTTCCGTCCGTTCGAACCTTTGCTATTTTTACCCTTCCTTTATAAAGCATTCTGTAAGAGCACCCATTTAGCTCCTCATACAAATCTAGCTTTTCAATGCTCTTTCCTTCAGGGATATTTTCTACTCTGAAAAGTTTATGCTTGAAATCCACAGGTTTTACTTCCACAAGTTTACCTCTATCCAGCACCAACAAGGAATGGTCTTCCGTAACACGGGCCTCTCCATACTTTTGATTAACTCTATATATTGCTTTGTCTGTTTTATGCCTTATAACTTCTTTTATCTCCCGCCACTCTGGCTTTAAGGTCTCTGGATTGATTGATAGCGCTTTTAGCCCCTGGGGTTTTCTGATATTTTTCCCATTCCTTGTGCCTGCAGGAGAAGAGCATTCAAAAAGCTCTTTAATGTTCATCACCTTTATGCATGCTCTATGATCCATTACTGTAACAAACCTCTCTTCTGTTATGCTATCCCCATATATTGTAGTGAATCCTTCTTTCTCAGCTTCGCGAGCAACCATTTTCACATATTCTCTACTCCAAGCGGTTACAGCTGATGCTGCTTCTCTGCTATACCATCTAAATCTTGCATAGCCCAGCGTGCCATAAAAAGAGTTTAGGATTATTTTGAGTGAATGCTGCCTTGCGTACACAATATTATATTCATGCGTTCCTTTTTGCAGAGATTTAAGCTTATTTTTGAGCTGAACGCGCTCTTCAAAGAGTTCTTCAACAACATTAGGCAGAAAGCCCTTCCTTTTCGTGCAGAACCAGTGTTTTGCAGGGCTCATATTCTTTTGCTTACACTCTTCATGTTCACAATTTACAGTATCTGGGCTGACATTATGGGAAATTATAATTGTCGGATGCAAACTTGTGAAGTCAAGCACCGCTATATTTTCATGAAGCCCGGGCAAAGGCTCATAAACAAAACCGCCCTGGTATGTTTGCATAAGCCTTGCCTTTACCTCTTCTTCGTTTGGTTTATTTGGCACTAAAACTTTTTTCTTGAAACTTTCTATCATCAGCAATGCTTCAACTAATTGTGAGCTTGAAGCTCGGCTAACATCGAATAAAGTATAGTGCACAAGTTTGCCAAGTTCAACAAAGAGCGGCAAATACTCTGCAACGATTCTATATGCCACTTCGGAATCCTTGCGGTTGTAATCTGCAAGTCTCTCTAAGCCTTTGCCACTTTCCCAAATATCATTTATTTCTTCAGCAGCAATCTTTTCCTTTTCCTCATCAAACAGTGCGCTATTAACACTTTCTAAGTCCATCTTTACTAAGTTCACAACCCCAAATCTGCTGAGCATTCTTAGCACTTGGTAAGCATCAACATGCAAGCGCCCTCTTATTTTTGCAGCAGTATCGAGCCCCTTCTTAACCAGCGCAGGCTCAGAGTTATCTACGCCAATATCCAACCTAAAACCAAGCTGCCTCGCGCGCTCCCTTAAATAAGGCAGATCGAAGCCATCACCATTATAGGTTATTATAATATCCAAATCCTTCTGCTTTATCTTATCAATAAGAATCTTTATGAGCTCTTTTTCATCAGCAGCCTTAATTGCATAGTTTTCATTTATTTCCTTTGTGCATATCACAAGCTTTTCTTCAGAGTCAACATAGGAGGCCATTATAATGGGATCTCTCTTCGGATCCGAGAATCTGCCTCGAGAATACGTTTCTATATCTATCGCAGCCATCTTGAGCTTGAAAGGCTTTTCATTGATTTTCTTTATTGCTTTAAGCTCAAGGCTCTTTTCATCATAGCTGATTTCATACATGCTTAATGGTTCTAGGTCACGGTCTATAAGGTAACGCTTTCCAAATGGAATATCATATTCGCGCTTATGCGTTACAAACTCTTGTGCGCGTATCTCCTCGCGAGAATCTTTAAGCTCTTTTGTTGAGTTGAAAAAAAGTTTGAGTACATCTATTGGTTCATCCTTTGGTGTAAGCTTCCTTTTTACTATCTCAATTCTTTTTATTTTCACCTTGTTGAATTCGCGCTCCATTAGCTTTTTTACTGCTTCTTTGGGATCGCAATTTACAGTTATGTAGAAATAAGGCTCAAAGCTCGGGTCTGTAAGCACAAGCTTTCCCTTAGGCGTTTTAAAAAATAGCCTAATTATAGAACGCTCTTCTTTAAGATAATCTATATCGAGAAGCATTGCCTTTGTAGTTTTCATCTCGCCTCACGTCTTTATTAAAAAGAGAGCCGAATATTTATATATTTCTTTCCAAGCATTTTTTGCAGAAATTATCTCGGCGCTAAACATTTAAATATTTGAATACTATTTTATATAGCTGATTTACAATGCCAGATAGGGAAAGACGCATGAGGGAGAAGCCGGTTAAGGCTTCTATGCTTTTATTACAGTTAAGGGAAGACATCAGAGCCTTGAATAGTGCTATTTCTATAATATCCCAAAAGATGCGCCATCTTACAAGAAACGAGAAAATATTGGGGAGAAATCTTATTGTTTTGAATAAGAAAGTAAAAGAGCTTGCAGAGATGAAAGAAAGCCAAGCTTTGCCCCCAAGCGTATCTAAAAAATTTGAAGAGCTCGAGAAAAAGATCGAAGAGAATGAAAAGCGCATTGAAGAACTCAACATGATAATCGCTCACTTGCGCAAAGAATTTGTGACTTCCGATGAGCTCAAGGAGCTAAGGCAAATTATCGATTCGATCAATCCACTTGAGCTAGCAACTTTGGATCAGGTAAAAGAGCTCATTGAGAAAAATAAGAAGATAGATAAGCCGCGATTGTAAAGATTATTGAATCCCTTTTTAGTTATGCTGCTTTTTTGCAACAGTTGCTCAAGCCGGGCCTAACCAATGCCCTATAATTTTTTCTCTTTTCTATTACCACTCCAACATCATTGCCCGCTATCACTCCAATATAAGAGATTATAAGATTTTTTACTTCATTGTGAATGTTTGTTCTATCCTCAGCCTCTATTATTATACCAAGCCCATAATTCCTTAATAACGAAAGATCCAAAGCGATGATTTCATTCACACGTTTCATCTTAAATTTCGGGATCATTTCGTTAGCGTTTGTAAATAAAAGCACAGCCTTTAGTTTGTCACTTTTGCCCTGTTGCTTTAGATGGTAGTATAAAGCCCTTATTGTTGTTTGTAGAATTAGAAGATTCTTTTTGATATCTTCTTTTGAAAACAATAAAATATTTGCTTTCCCCAATCCTCTCGCCCAAGGCTTTACCATTTCTTCTACGGGTATTTTACTAGATAAAAGATCAGGATATGCAGCATCAATAACCTCTATTATGCGTTGAGCTTCCCTTTTTTTAAATGGCGTTATCTTTGCAGTCTCTTGTACCTGAGCGATTTTTTCTATGAGCTCTTTTGCATTTTTGCAGCTTCCAAGTTTGAACGCTTCAGCAATAACCTGCGCAGCAACAGTTTTGCCAACCCCAAACAACTCAACGAATGTTTGAGCATCTATTAGATCAATCTGCGCCCTGAGTTCTTTTCCAGCAGTTAGTACTCTTACTGGAAAGCCTATAGGCTCTAAAGAAACCTTGTATTTCTTCAATTCTTCATAATTTTCATTAGGATAGTGAAGTCCTTTAAAGTCATCTTCCCAATCTATGATTATCACTGGCATACCTGAAAGCATAGCGCTTTCAGCGAATATGTGTAAAACATGTATTCTATCTTCTTTTCTCCCGCCAGATACTATTGTTCTATCGAAGAAATCAAAGGGCTCTTTTACAATATTGCCCGCCTTTGTTATACCAAGGTGGATTTCTCCTTGCCCTACTTCCATAACTGTGCTTTCACTCCTCTTTTTTATTACAGGCATTAAGAGTATATTTGCTAATGGCAGCGAGAAGAACGCCGACTTTTCCCCGTCTGAACAATTCTGTATTTCGACGAGATCAATGTCATAAGCAGTGCTTACTTCCTGGAGAAGTGTTGAAAACGAAACAATTTTTGTTATAAGCGCGTCTATATGAGCAGTAAATATTTTTTCTTTATAAGGGGCATAAACAGCTCCAGAATCAATGAGCAAAAATTTGTATGTCTTTTCTCCGGGGTGCACAATCAACGCTATTGCGCGTTTTGGCAGAGTTTCTACGAACGAGGCGATTTTTCCTTTTGCGTAAAAAGCCTTAAACAGTTCCACTACCGCGCCAACTATCTTGCCTTTTTTATTTTTCTCGTAAATAATCGAAAGAATCATGCTTTCAGAGTTCGTGTAGATTTCGCTTTCAAATCCTTCCATTTCGCCTTTGAATATAAGTGTCCAGGGCCCATGAGCTAAATTGAATTCCATTCGCATCACTTGTTATAAATAGGAGAACTCCTTAAAATTTAAACTTATCTCCCACTTGGTCAATTGCATCAAGGTATCTAACATCCTTTTTTGTGGATAGAATATTTTTATAAATGGTAACACCTTATTAATTTTAGCGGAATTAACTTTTAGGTGCAGTTATGGATGAGAGTGTTATAATTGATACAATAAAAAAGATGAAAGCTTCGGGGCTTGAAGATGATATAATTTTAAGTACGCTCGAGGATATTGGTATAAACCACGATAGGGCAGAGATGTTATTGAAAAAAGCCTCAGGTATTCCCATTGAAGAAAGCAAAGTGGAAGTAACAGATCAGCAAGGAACAAAAGCTGAGGAGGCAGCTTCCTCAGAAAAAACTGAAGTGGAACCTGAAAAGATGGCAGAAGAGCCCAGCGAGGACGAACTTGCTGCAGCATTGAGGCAAATAAAAGAAATGCCGGAAAAGAAGCCCGGGCCAAAGCCAGAGCACGAATTAATTGCTGAAAAAGCCGCAGAGAAAGTAAAGCAGCATCTTGAAGAAACAAAGCTTGAGCACGATTTGCACCACACAACAATGCATGCTGCTTTGGCTCAGCAGGGTGCTTTGCTGGATGAGATTCATAAGTCCGTAAAGGAAGCGGTTAAACAGCCAACCAAGACGCCGCGAAGCTTAGAAGAGAGAATTGTGCAGATGCAAGTTGATATTGAAAAGATAAAAGCAGATTTGGCAGAAACCAAAGCAATGGTTGCAGCAACCAAAAACCTGATGGATAAAGTACTTGAAGTAACTAGGAAGGTACTTTTAAGGCTGCCCTAATCCTATTTAAAAAGCGATAAGAACTTGTTTATAAAATTCTTTGTACTTTTTCCTAACTTAGCTCTAAACGCTTTTGATGTTTCACCGGAACTCCAAACACCATGTTCATCAAATGTTGCTTCACCCGCTTTTCTTCCAACCTCTTTCAGCGTTTCTGAAATAGCCGCTTGCGGATAGCTTGTTTGCGCATCTGCAACTTTTTTTAGTTCACCCTTAATCTTTTCAGCGCTTTTCTTTGCAGCTGTTTTGCTTGCAGATGCGCCTTTCCTCAGCGCATATCCAAAAATGTAAATGAGCGCAGCTATGCTAAAAATTGCAGCTAACCATAGCAACTTAAGCAGAAATGCGAGCACCGCAAAGCATAAAAGCACAACTAAAGTGCCAAGCATCGCTTCACCTTGGGCTTTTAGAAGCCTTCGCCACCACCCATTAAGCCACCTAAGCCACCGAGGCCACCCATATCTGGACCATAGTATTCTGGCTGCTGAGGTTTACCCTTTAGGCTAAGCACAAGTGCTAATATTATGAGACCCATAACTATCAACGGCCAGAACTCCTTGGTAGCGCCCTTTGTCGCATATATTATAAGAACGGCTAAAAGCAGCACCAGAGTGGTAGAAAGCGATCTTACGCTCAATATCACTACAATCACTGTGCCAAGAACTAACCAATTCTGATCGAATTGCATAAAGAGCATCATCAAAATCAATGCGACAGTTAGTGTTAGCGTATCCATATTACCACTTATCCCCTAGCTAATCCTTCAAGTGCTCGGGTTTTTTAGCGCCAGGAGGTATTTTCTCAAACATGCCGCTGAAGAATGTTGCTATTAGGAAAAAAATTACAGGAACCCATATAAGCCAAGGGTATAGGTAAAAAGTAAGGTAAACAATTATTACCGCAAATATCGCTGCTATTGGCGCCGAACCAAGCTGCTTTTTTGCCCAGGCGTATAGCCAAATAAGGTATATTAAGCCAGCAGCAATTTGTATGTTTTCTAAGATATCTAATGCTATCATACCCATCCTTAGTTAAATAAAGCTTATACTAAAATAAAATTCTTTCTATAGGCTTAACTATGATGTCCTACTCTTGTTCCAAGACCCCAAACTATTACAGATAGAAAATTAAATAGCAATAGCACATAGAAAAACACATAAAGCGAAGCAGTAATGTAGGGGTGCTTTATAACAAGCAAATAAATAAGTACGGCACTTATTATTATTGTTAAAGCATTTGAACCAAGATGGCCTCGCACAGTGGCAAATATCATCACAGTTAGTATAAGCCGCATTAGTAGATCTGCTGGAGGGAATAATTTCATTATAATAGGTGGAAGCATCGCTAAAACAACAAAAGCAACGATTATAAAAATTATTAAGAATCCCCGCGAATTCATTAGCGCATCATCCTCCTTGGCCTTGCCTGTGCAGCATGCATTTGCTTTGCTCTTTGGAGCTGTTGCTGCCTTATTGCCAAATCTACGGCAGAATCAACAGGCTTTGCTTCACCACCACCGCCCATCTGGCTCACAAAGAAGAAATCAACAAGTATCCCGCTTATGCCCATTGTGAGAAGCACATATAGCAGGTAAATCCCGCCAAAGAATTTCCAGTAATCGAAAAGAACGAACCAAGAAACCCCTAATATAATTACTATTGAAAATGGAGTGTTTCCCAAATGGTTCCAAACAAAGCTTATTATTGAAAGCAATACGAAGATCTTTAAGGCCAATGTTAAGTCAGCAAACGTCTCGGTAAGGGAAAAGAGAGCAAACAAATGCAAAGCTAGCATATCGACCAATAAAATTAGGTAAAGGTTATTTAAATTCGTTTCTTTAATAAAGTTTGTTTGAATATTTATGTTCTAGCTTTAGCTTTGCGTGTTCAGCTTCCATAGCTTATGCATTTTCCTTCGCTTAACCCTTTCTCAAATTCTTCAACACTGAGCACAGAACCCTTGGTCTCTAAGAGCCATTTTGGATTCCACCAGAACATTGTTTTGCTCCCCGAACTTGTTACACAGACCTTTTTTTGCTTTACTAACTCTAAAATATCGCCTATTGAGTTTATGCTTTCTGCCGCGATACCGTCTAACTGTACTATGCTTGATTCGTTGCTGTTTGGCGTTATGAACTTTACATTTGGCGAGAAGCTTTTCAACACATATGCACTCTCTGCAGGCGTGAAAAGCAATGAGTATAAGTATACATCTCCAGCGTAGCTGGCAGAATCCCATCTAAGCCCATAGATGCTTTCTGAAACTTTGCTATCCGGATAATATGAAAATGCCTCCAAAACAGGCGCTCCGCTAAAGTCCAAACACTCACCAAGACCATTCCAATAGCCCAAAGAGCTTGTAGGCGCTACTGGCGTATCATGCTCTAAAAGCGCATACTCTGCCTTTACAGATTTTCCTTTTTCTCCAGAAACCTTCATTATTACTGGCGTCGCTATATTTGGCGAGAAGTTTAGCACAGCGTTTTTACCTGAAAGCTCAAACTCAAGCAAGTTGCCTCGAGTTGCCGGGCTTGCATTGATATACGCTAAACCTTGCTCTTT
>JAFCEU010000018.1 GCA_017608995.1 Candidatus Iainarchaeum sp.
GGCGTTTTCCTAAGCGAAGCAAGCGCATTGTACTCCATAACAGATGTGAATGTTTCTGTCTCGGATGGGCAGGTAACAGTTTATGTTGAGTGTTATGATGACGCTGGTTCACCAGCAAGTGGGCAGGCATATATAAATGTATATAATGAGCAGGGCGGGCAAGAGCTCGGCGGCACAATCACTGGCAACTGTGGTTACAATGGCCCCTATTCACTAGATCCAGGAAACTATTACGTTGTTACGGAAATTGATGGTGCAAACTGCAATCCTGCAGGCATCTGCTCTTATAAGCAGAGTTTTGTTGTGCCTAAGGAGTTCAGCGCATTGAACATAACCCAACCAGCTCTATTTATATTTCTTTTACCCATAGTTCTGTTTTTGATAAAAAGAGAATCAAAGAGAATCTAAAAAATCCTGAGTGGCGGCATTATAAAGTAAAGCGCAGCAAACACTATAAGGTATAAAACAAATGTTGCTGCTGAGCCGCGCTTTATTATCAGTTTCAGCGTAAGAAATGGGTAAAGGAATAAAGTATAGAACATTAGAACAATTCCAGAAATAAATCCGAAGAAAGTAATATTGTTGATAATACCTGTTTCTTCCTCTGTAAGCATATAGCCACTAAGGTCAGTACTAATATCGTGCACTCTCTCAAAGCTTTGCAATGCTTCAGAATCTCTATTAGCTAATATATTATAAAGTACGCGCACCTCTTCTTGTGTTAGAGATTCCTTCTGCAAAGTGTTTTGAAGCGCTATCAATTTCGGCGAGCCCATCAGAAGCAAAAATGAAACAATCATCATTATTGAAACAAAGAACCAAATATATGAAAGAGAACACATTATTGCCAAGAATTTCCCCTTTATTTTCTTACCTGCTACAAGGAAAGCGAAGAAATAAAACACACAGCTTGCGATAACCCAGCTCAGGTAATTCAATGCGCCGTGCCTTGCGATGGAGAAAAGATCCAAGGAAACGCCTGCAATGAGATTGAAAACTATCAGTAAAACAGTGGGCACCAACACTATAAAGAAAGCGGTATTGAAATCTGGCTTTTCTACAGCATCTTTAATTGTTTTTACCGGGTGCGCAAGCACTATAAATGGATTCACAAGCATATGCCCACCAATTAAGTTTTTAACTTTAATATGTATTTAAATTTAACCTTTTATTAATTTCCTTTCATATAGGAAAAGATGAGGAAGGAAAAACTTGTGCTTGCGTTCGGTTGCTTTGATATATTGCATCCCGGGCATCTATACTATTTAAAGAAAGCTAAAGCTTTGGGCTCTGAACTAATAGTTGTTATAGCTCGCGATGAAAACGTTCTGAAAGAAAAAGGTTATAGTCCATTGAAGGATGAAAAACAAAGATTAGCGATAATAAACGCGTTGCGATTTGTTGATAAAGCAGTTTTGGGCTCTTGAAACGATTTTAAAATATAGGCCAGATGTTATTGCTTTGGGTTATGACCATAAAGTTAGCAAACAAACTATTAAAAGATTCTTAAAGCAGCATAACCTAGACGCGAAGGTTGTGCGAATAAAAGCATACAACGCAAAGAAATACAAAAGCTCCATAATAAAAAAGCGCATTCCGCTTGATCTCGGCATAGATGAGGTATTTGTTTAATTTTGGCAACTTTTTATGGTTTTCTTATCACTCTTTTAAGAAGAATATTATCCTTGTAGCTTTCCTCCTTTTTCCAAGCATCCTTCAACAATCCGTACTGCTCAAACCCAAGCTTTTTGAAGAGCATTAAAGAGCCAGCGTTGTCGTGCTGCACTTGAGCAAGAACAATTTCAATATTTTCAGGGAGCTTTGAGATAGCGTATTCAACAAGCTTTGTAGCTATGCCTTTTTTTCTGTATTCCGGATGAACAATGAGAGAATAAAAAGTTGCTAAATGTTTATGGGCGCCTCGCTCAAACCTAATGAGGAGGTGTGCAACCACTTTGCCATCAATCTCAGCAATATAACGCTTCTCGTATTTGCTATTAAGAGCTCTTCCAATTCGCTTTTCTGCTAATTCAATGCTCCAGTGAGGATATAGAGTAGTTAACGCTCCTGCATCACTAAGCTTTGCTTCCCTTATTTTTATCTCTGGCATTTTGCTCAACATCTTCCTTTATATCCTCAAGCTTAAACCCATCGTGCGTTTTCTCTATATCAACCACAAAGCCCTCGTGCAGAACATCCCTGCCAACAAGCACAGGGTAACGCATACCTAAGCGGTCTGCCAATGTAAAGTGTACCTTTCTTCTTACGCCTGCAATCTCTATCTGGCCTGCTACTATCGCTCTGCGAGTATAGCCTTTGGGTTCAGCCTTGCTTTTTATGCGAGCAACGCTTGTTATAGGCCCCAAGCCGGCTCTAGCTGCAATCTTTAAATCAACGCTTGAACGTGTTGCACCAGTATCAAGCAATGCGAGCGTTTCTATCGTGCGTTTTTTTCCAATTATTTTCACGGGTTCAACAAGGCCAACAATCTTTTTATCCTGTAAAATCTTTGCAATCTCTGCCTTTCGTTGAGACATAACAACACAAAGGAAAAATCAAAAAATTTTTAAAGAAGAGGCATTCTTATAAAAAAGAATATGCCGTAAAATAGGTAATTTTTTATTGGGGGAATGCAAAGGTATATATTTATTGAATGCTATTCTAATATGCTATTTAAGGGGGCTCTCATGGAAAAACTTCTAATGGCTGTGGAAGGCGAGAAGAAACGATTTACATTCCTAAAAGATGCGTTTAAGCAAGCAGGCTTTGATGTAAAAGCTATAGCTGTGCGCGAGCTTACGCTATTCACAAATATGAGCGGTTCAAAGATAAAAAATTCGAAGCTTAGCTTGAGCAAAATAAACGCAATCTATTTAGAAACGCCTTTAAAGCTCACCCAGTTTGTAGAGCCTTTACTGGATGAGATAGAAAGGCGCGGCATTTATTGTCAGGTGAAAAAAAATTCATATTATATCGGAAGCAATGAGTTACTTCAATTAAGCGTGCTAAACGAATACAACATAAAGATTCCGCGCACAACAATCCTTGGCAATGTGGAGCAGATTAAAGCAGTAGCTGAAAAATTCAGCTACCCTGTACTTTTGAAATTATACTCAAAAGGCGAGAAGATACAGAGCTTTATAGCAAACGATGAAAAAATGTTGGCGTCTTTAGCTGAACGTGTACAAGCGGATAATGCAATTATTCGTGACTACATTGCTGGCGAAGTAGATCATTGTGCAGTAATAGGTGATAAGGTGTACAATTTAAAAAGAATGGTGAAAGAAGACGGAAGCCTGCAGCCATTGAAAAAGGCTTTGCCCTCAAAGCTATCAAAAGCAGAGGAAGAAACAGCAATACAGGCAGCAAGTGTTTGTAGCTGTGATATCGCAACTGTAAAGATGTGCAAAGGCTTCGTGCTTAAAGTAAAGCCCTATGTAAATATGACTGTTTTCACGAAGAAAACCGGCGAAAACATATTTGAAGAAGTTGCTGCGCTCTTTAAAGAGAAGGTTTCTGGTGCTTAAAATGGCGAGCATTGCTATAATCGCTGCAACACGCTATAATAAGGGAAATAATAAGCTTTTGATAAAGGAAGCCGAGCGCGTGTTTGATAAAGCACTATTTGTGCCTGTAAACAAGCTCCGTATAGTTGAAGAGAATGGTACCTCGAAGATTCTATATAAAGAAACAAATCTGCTTGAGTTCGATGCCTGCTGTCCTCGTTTTGGTTCGAGCGATTTCTTCATGGGTGAAGCTGTACTTAAGATACTGGATAGTGCCTCTATATATACGCCGGTTTCTCTTAAAGGTTACCAGTTAGCGAACCACAAATACTTCACAATAAAGAAGCTTGCAGAGAATAAGGTGCCCTGTTTGCTCACCTCGCTCAGTGCTTCGCCACAGGCAATGGAAAATATTGTAAAAGAATTCGGCTTTCCCGTTGTTTTGAAGCTTATAAGCGGCTTTGCAGGCAAAGGGGTAATGCTTGTGAGAGACAAAAAGCAATTGCTTTCAATTCTAGATACTGTGCACCTCTTCGAAGATTACATATCTGCGCAGCGCTTTGTTCCAGGCAAGAATAGCGATATTAGATGCTATGTATTTGGCAATGAAGTGCTGAGCGTAAAAAGGACAGGAAAGCCTGGCGACTGGCGTGCAAATATAAGCAGAGGTGGCAAAGCAGAAATAATTGAAGGCAACAAAAAGATGGAAAAGTATGCTGTAAAAGCCGCTCGCGTTTTAGGCTTTGATATCTGTGCAATAGATTTTATAGAAACAAACCTTACAAAGCAGGGCTTTGCAGTGGTTGAGGCGAACTTCCAGCCAGGGCCGTTTAGGAAATTCCTGGGCAACACAGTGCCAAAGAAGATGATGGAATTCATACTGAACAAGGTTTCCAAATAAATAGCGTAAAATTAATAACCCTAATCAATCAAAAGTGTATCCTTTCTACCCGGACCGTAGGAAATTATTTTTATCGGCACGTTCAGCTCGGTTTCTATGAATTTTAAATATTCTCTTGCTTGTGCTGGCAAATCGCCAAGCTTCTTCAACTCTGCAGGCAGCTCGAAGCCTTCAAATTCTTTATAAATGGGCTTACATCTTTCAACCAGAGCTGTATCAGCAGGAACTTCTTTTAGCTCTTTACCATCAAGCTTGTAAGCATAGCAGATTTTAAGCTTCTCGATTCCAGAAAGAACATCGAGCTTTGTTATCGCTAGCTCGTCAATACCATTTATTCTGCTTGCAGTTCTTAACATAACAAGGTCAAGCCAGCCTATGCGCCTAGGTCTGCCGGTTGTTGTACCGTACTCTTTCCCCTTTTCTCTTATAGTATCTGCAAGCTCACCAGCAAGCTCGGTAACAAAAGGTCCTGAGCCTACGCGCGTGCAATACGCTTTTGCAACGCCGATTGCTCTATCCAATGCATTGTGCGCTATGCCAATTCCTGTTAAAGCGCCGCCTGTGGTTGGATGCGAACTCGTAACATAAGGGTAAGTGCCAAAATCATTATCTAAGAAAAAGCCTTGAGCGCCTTCGAGCAGAACCTGCCTACCTTCTTTTAGAGCATCTCTCACTACAAGCGAAACGTCGCCTAAATATTGCCTAAGTTTTCTGCAAGCGTTTTCATACTCTTTAAGTATCTCTTCTTCACTTGGGCAATTAATCCCATAAGCAGAAAGCTCTTTTTGCTTGAAAAGCAGCACTGCTTTCAATCGCTCCTTAAATCGCTCCAAATCAACGAACTCCGCAAAGCGAATCCCTGTTCTCGCTGCACGATCTGCATAGCAGGGGCCAATGCCCCGCTTAGTAGTCCCAATCTTTTTGTTTGCGCTCGCTTCCTTTGCACCATCAAGCAGAATATGGTAGGGCATTATTATCTGTGCCCGAGCATCAACAATCAGCCTAACTTCCTTGCCTTCTCGCTGCAACATTTTAATCTCTTCAAGAAGCACCTTTGGGTTTACTGCTACGCCACTCGCTAAGCAGCAGAGCTTATCCTGAACAGCTCCACTTGGTATTAAATGAAATTTGTATGTTTTGCCAGCCACTACAACAGTATGGCCAGCGTTATTGCCACCATTAAACCTTACAACAATGTCTGCTTTGCTGGCTAAGAAATCGACCACCTTGCCTTTGCCCTCATCGCCAAACTGCATGCCTAAAACAAGTGTTGCTGGCACTCAATTCACTTTCTAAGTGGAACTAAAATATTTTTAAATGCTTCTTTCTAAAACCAAAACCTTTAAATTAGAAATACGCATCTTATTTGAGTGGTGCGCATGGCAAAAATGAAAAGATGCTCCATAATACTTGATGAAAATATTGCCAAAAAATTGGAAGTAATGGCCAAGGTGGAAGGTAAGAAAAGGGATGAGCTTATAAATGAGATCTTTGAAAATACGCTTGAAAGAACGATAGAAGAAAGGGGCATAGACAAAAAAGCTCTTGATAAGTTTATTGAAGATAAGCTTAGCTTTGAAGAGCTTGCTCAGATTATTGGATCTGAAAAAGCGCGGGCAGCACGCGTTACAAAGCGTATTGGAGTAAGAGGTAAAGAACTCCTTAAAAGCTTGTAAAAAGAAGGCCTGCCGCAGTAATGCAGCAGGCAGGTACCAACTCTCTTAGCAGCAAAATAATTGCGATTTTTGCCTTTAAATAAATTAAGTTAAAAATTCTTAAACAGTCAGGTAAAAACCCATCAGCAAAAAACATCTAAGCGAACATTATAAGTATATTTAAAAACATTCGCTTACTTTTATTTTTCGTGGTGATCGAATGGCCAAAAAACACCCTAAATACAAAGAAAAAGAGAGCGAAGTAGAAAAAGCTGAGGGAGTGCAACTCTTTAAACAGGCCCCTGTTTTAACTGCGCTTTTTATACTGCTTTCTTGTTTATTTGGCATATTGATCGGTGTTGTTGCTGTGCTTTCGTTTTACCCACAGCAGGTGCAGCCTGAACAGGCACAGCCAGGCGAAGCGCCGGCTATTGCACCAAGTGGAAGCCCAGAAGGAATGGTATGCTTAGCGCCTGTAAGCCCAGAGGATGTAAAGAAAAAGGTAAAGTATTTTATAGATGAAAGCTTCTTGAAGAGCAGGAATATGGAACTGAAAATAAATAAGGTTGAATCTTATAACGAATATTTGTATTATATAGATGCGGAAGTATCCTCTGATGAGGGGGATATGCCAGCAGGCTCAATATATGCGACAAAAGATGGCGAAAAAATTATTATAGGTCCTTTATATGACCTAAATGAACCACTCAAATTCGAACAGCCTACGCCTGAGCCGGTTGAATATCCAAAAAGCGACAAGCCAAAAGTGCTAATGTTTGTTATGAGCTTCTGTCCATTCGGTCAGCAGGCTGAAAAAGGTTTGAAGCCAGCTATTGAACTTTTAGGGAACACTATAGATTTCGAGCCACATTATGTAATCTACTCTAACTATGGAAGCGGCTATCCAGATTACTGCTTGGATGAAAACGCAAACTATTGTTCTATGCATGGCGTAGCTGAGCTGCGCGAGGACGTAAGGCAGCTTTGTATATGGAAGTATGAGCCAGATAAGTTCTGGCCATATGTTGAGAAGATTTACCAGGGAAATTGTAATTTAAACAATATAGATACCTGTTGGAAAGAGCAAGCGCAAGCGCTTGGCATAGATACTGCCAAGATAGAGGAATGTTTCAACAATGAAGCAATTTCATTGCTTGAAGAAGAAGTAAAGCTTAACGAGAAGTATAATGTACGCGGATCGCCAACAATCCTCATAAACGAAACCGAATATAGCGGCGATCGTTCACCACAGAGCTTTAAGGATTCTATATGCTCAGCATTTAACGAACAGCCAGATGAATGCTCGCAGGAGCTAAGTGGCGAAACAGGCGCCAGCGGGCAATGCTAAAAATAATTTTTAGGAGCGTGAGTCTATGAAGGTTGTGCATAAGGTTGAAAAATGCATTGGTTGTGGCACCTGCGTTGCTCTGTGCCCGGCTTTGTTTGAGATGGAAGGTGCAAAAGCAAAGCTCAAAGGCGGCATAGCAGAAGGAGGCAATTTTGTTCTCGAAAAGGAATTTACTCCGGAAGAGCAGGAATGTGCAAAGCAAGCCGCACAGAACTGCCCGGTCACATGTATAATTGTAGAGTAATAGTATGGTTGCAGAGAAAGATGTTTGGGACGCATTAAAGCAAGTGATAGACCCTGAAATAGGGCTAAGTATAGTGGACCTTGGCTTAGTTTATAGTGTAGAAGTAAAGGATAATGAAATAAAAGTGAAGATGACCCTCACGAATCCCGCTTGTCCACTTCAAAGCTATTTAAAAGCGCAAGTAGAAGAGGCTATTTCTAAGATACCTGAAGTAAAAAAAGTAGCAGTTGAACTCATATTTGAGCCTGCTTGGACTCCCGAGCGAATGAGCCCTGAAGCGAGAAAAAAACTTGGAATCGGATTATAACAAAGCCCTGCTCAAAGCAGTGATTAAAGAGTGCAGGGGGGCGGATTCGAACCGCCGAAGGCACTAAGCCACCAGATCTTGAGTCTGGTCCGTTTGGCCACTTCGGTACCCCTGCATAAAATTAAGAAATTTCAATAACCGTACCGGGTTGCAAGCGCAGATTTTCTATATTAAGGAATATTGCTCCGTAGTCACCCTCGTCCAGCATCTTCACTTTTCTGTCGTGCACCCTAAGCTCAGAGATTCTTGCCTTCTTTCCTTCCAGAATCACCTTATCCTTATCTGTCACCATTCCTCTTAGCACTTTACCTCTTATCATTGTTAAGCCATGGATGTTAAAACATTCCTCTACTTCAAACGCTGCACTGTTTTTAGGAACGCTTGCACTCTTTACTTCGTTGGTAGCTTTCTCTGCAAGCTTTTCAATCTTCTGCTTTTGGTGCTCAGGGATGCATATACCGAGCGGCTTCCTCTCCCTCTTCTGAATAAGCTTTAATATTGCCATAATAAATTTTCCAATAAAAAATTATTAAAAATAGAATTATTCGCCATTTGTTTGCAGTGAAAGAAGATGCCAAAAAGAAAGCCGCCTTTGCACAAAAAATCGCCTGTGAGAAAAGTGGATGGGGAAAAGGCAGAAAAACTAAAAGCATTAAGTTGGTTGCTGCTCCTTTTTATAAACTTCCAAAAAAATTTCCAAAACAAAGGTTCCAATAAAAGAGAAGTAGCGGTGGGGCCGGGATTCGAACCCGGGCGAGCACAAAGCTCAGCAGCTTAGCAGGCTGCCGCCGTGGACCGCTGGGCCACCCCACCAAAGAGCTGCATTTGCGTTCATATAAAAATAGTTTGTGGAATATTTAAAAATTGAACATTTTAAATGTTTTACTCCACTCTGTTTTATATTGGCGAATTGGCGATAGCATGGCTCGAAAAATCATTCTTAGGAAAATATACTCTGGCGATACGCCAGTGGAATTTGGCGATAGCATAGTCACGGTAAGCGCAAATGTAAAGCTCAGCAAAGAGGGCGCTCTAAAAATTATAAAAAACCTTTTGTGCAAGGACGAGAAACCGGTAAGGTTGATAATGAGCATTTGCCCTGCTTGTGCAGAGGAAAAGCGCTGGGAAGAGATGCGCATTCCTGCGCTAATTTTTGAAAAAGACGGAAAAATTTCTCTGAGGAAACAGTGCCCAAAACACGGCGTATTTACTGATTATTATTGGGAAGATGCTGATTATTATTATAAACAAATGCAGTTTGCAGACCCTGGAATAGAGCTGGAAAACCCACAAATAGATAAACCTCTGGAAAGCCTAGTTTGCCCAAACGATTGTGGGCTGTGCAAACAGCATAAAAGCCATACAGCATTAGCAAATATTGTTGTAACAAATCGCTGTGACCTTTCCTGCTGGTATTGTTTCTTTTACCAGAAAAGAGACGAGCCTGTTTATGAACCAAGCCTGGAGCAGATAAGGGAAATGTTGAGGATGCTTAAAGAAGAGAGGCCGGTACCATGCAATGCTGTGCAGATAACTGGTGGAGAACCAGCAATAAGGTATGATATAGTTGAGGTAATAAAGCTTTGTAGGGAAGAAGGATTCGAGCATGTGCAATTTAATACAAACGCTATAAGATTCAGCAAGGAGCCAAAACTTGTGGAAAAAATTGTAAATGCAGGTGCTAATGTAATTTATATGAGCTTTGATGGGGTTAGCCCTGAAACGAACCCAAAAAATTTCTGGGAAATTCCAAAAGCAATAGAAAATGTGCGCAGAACAGGGAAAGCGGGTATTGTTCTAGTGCCTACTGTAATAGGTGGGGTTAATACGCACGAGCTTGGAGATATTATAAGGTATGCTGCTTACAATATCGATGTTGTTCGCGGTGTAAATTTCCAGCCAGTTTCCTTGGTTGGAATGATGCCTCGCAAGGAGCGTGAAAAGCAGCGTGTAACAATTCCAAAAGTGCTTAAGCTTATTGAAGAGCAAACTTCTGGTCAGATTGCTTTGGAAGATTTCTACTGCGTGCCTTGTGTTGGCGTAATAAGTGATTTGGTGGAAGCGATTAAGGGAAAGCAACAGTACAGATTCTCAACACACTTTGCTTGTGGAGCAGGCACCTATGTATTCTTAGATGGAAAGCGCTTTGTGCCAATAACGCGCTTTGTTGATGTAGAAGGGTTATTCGAGTATTTGAAACAGCTTGCAGTGGAAATAAGAAACAGCAAATCCAAAAAGGTGAGCACAATAATAAGCGCAGCGAAGCTCTTTGCAAAGCTCAATACATTTATAGATAAGGAAAAACAGCCAGCAAATCTCAACTTAGGCAATATGCTAACTCAAGCACTTATAAGCGGCAGCTACGAGGGCCTGAAAGAATTTCACTACCGCTCACTATTTATAGGAATGATGCATTTTATGGACACTTATAATTACGATGTTGACCGCGTTGAGCGCTGCTGCATACATTATGCGATGCCTAACGGCAAAATAGTTCCTTTCTGCGCATTCAATGTCATTCCAGATCTATACAGGGATAAGGTGCAAAAAGAGTATTCCATTCCCGCTCGCGAGTGGGAAAAACGCACTGGTAAGAAACTAAGTGATGATAAATACCTGAGAAAGATCTCCAAGGAAGAACAGGCAAAGATAATAGAGCATTACAGAAAAGCGATTGGGAAATTCAAGCAGAACTGATTCTCATGTGCAAATACGCTTTTCTCTTTGGAAGAAACCCTGCGCTTTCTTATTTAGAACTGGTAAGCTATTTAAAAGCTCGCAACATTGATTTTAAACCAGTGATGTGGTTTAAAGAGGGGGTTATTGCAGAAATAGAAAAAATGGATGCAGAAAAGCTGGTAAAAGAGCTTGCAGGAACAATTAAAATCGCAAAGGTGTTGTTTTCATGCCGTACAAAAGAACTTGAGCAAAAACTTCTGCAAGCGAATCTTTATGAAGGAACCTCAAATAAACTTATGTATTTTGTGAGCGCTTACAATGCTAACGAAATGAAAATAAGGGAGATTCTAAAAAGGGTGTTTAAGGAGCAGAGGTTAAAGGCAGTATATAAGATGCTTGCGCCACATACCTTAGCAAAAAGATTGCAGAACTATGTTGATATTATCGCTGTGAAAGAGCAGAACTATTATATTGCTAAAACAATCGCATGCTCAGATCCACACAAATTCAAAGAGCGCGATGAAGGAAGACCATTCACCGAGCCAGAAATAATGAGCTCAATAAGGTTATCGCGCATTCTGGCAAATTTAAGCTGCACCAAGCCAAGAGCCACAATATTAGATCCGTTCTGTGGCATCGGCACGGTGCTGCAGGAAGCAATGCTGCTTGGATATGATGTTAAAGGGTTAGAGCTTAGCGAGGAAAGAGTGCAAAAAAGCATTGCGAATTTGGAATGGGTGAAGAAAAAATATAATATAAAGCAGAGCTTTGAAGTAAAAAAAGGCGATGCAACGATGCTTTCAAACTACTTTAAAAAGGAGCGCTTTGATGCGATTGTAACAGAGCCTGAGCTCGGACCACTGTTGAAAAAATTACCAACAGAGAAAGAAGCGAAGGAAACATGCAATAAACTACAAAAACTCTATGAGAAATTTTTTAATGAAGCAAAGCTTGTGCTTAAGCCGAAAGGAAAAATTGCGATTGTGATTCCGCAATTTAGAACAAAGAATTCAAAGCTCTTTACAATCGATATGGATAAAATTCTGCACGAGAATGGCTTCAGGATTTTCAATGTTACTGAGGATTTGCCAATAAAAGTAAATTTGCCCTATCTCTACAAAGAAGAATGGCACAAGATTGAACGCTTGATATACGTGTTTGAACGCAGCTAAGCAATTATTTTTTAAACCTTGCATCTAACTTATAATTATATTTCATGCCCAGGTAGTCTAAGGGTTAGGATGCGGCCCTGTCGAATTTCAACAGGATCTCTTAGAGGTTCTGTGTGCAGGAAGGCTGCGATCCGGGTTCGAGTCCCGGCCTGGGCGAACCGGGGCATTTGTCAAAGTTACAATTGGCAAATGCCTTTTTCACCTATTTTCCCTTTTTACAATATTTTCCCTGTTATGTATTTTTGACAAGCGCCACAGC
>JAFCEU010000019.1 GCA_017608995.1 Candidatus Iainarchaeum sp.
TTGAGGGGGAAAGTAGCTTAGGCAAAATTGAAAGCGAAGAAAGTTCTCTTTTTAAGGAACTCGAAGAACTTAGCAGAGAAGAAGCAGAACTAGAAAGCGAAGTTCCAGAAAGTGTTGAAAAGAAGAAAAGGAAGAAATAATTTTGAAAAAGGTTATGAAATCTCTGTACAGTTGAGGTTATTCTCGCTTAAAATGCTTTCATCATTCAATCCTTTTGGAATGCCTGCTGATTGCCATATTATTAAGCCAGCGTAGCTTACTATCTCCTCTTCTTCTATGTCGCCAGAAGGAGTTACTACAATTTTAGGAAACACCATTATGACTGGTTGAGCCTTTATAGGCGAATTTACGGCGAATTTACGCTTCCTAAAAGAACTTCATATATTATTTTCCTTAAAGATAAGGAAGGTTCGCAAAAATAGGATTTTTTCTCAACTGTGCCGCTTGCTTCATCAATATCTGTAATTCTCAAGTAGACAAAAATAAAACCTTCTTGCGGGTTGCCCACACTTGTGCCTGAGCCTGAAGCACTAGTATAACTTTGTGGAGTCCATATATAAAAAAGGTAGTCGTATGAGCTCTCACGAGAGGACATTATTACATCAAGCGTATTCTTTATAAGAAGCTTTGTTTCCTCATCAAAAGAAGCGCTGCTTGCATAATCTTCTTTCATCATAGCGAGCAGATAATCTACCTCTTGAGCGCTCTCCAAAGCTTCCCCTGGAAACCTTGGAGCACTGGAATTAAGTAAAGTTTGAAGTGCAGATGTGGTAAAATCTTCATTGTAAAAATCATTAAGCCCAGCATCTATCTGCCTGCCATAATTTACAGAGAGATCGAACATAAGTACGGAAAGCACAGAAACGATTATGAGTATGAATATTGCATCCGTTATTGAAGCTTGACCTCGAGAATTTTTCGTCAGAGCTATTTCCACACAACCACCACCAAAAGCATCGGTCTGACAGCCAAGCCGCTTGCAACAGCTGAATCTTGATATGCTACTGGGAACATATCAACCATAACAAAGTTGTGTTTTCTTAGCTTATCTGTAGAGGCTTCGGGGCATTTGAATTTCTGCCCGTTGCTTTCATATATTCGCTCATCTTCATTCACGAACTTATAAACGTCGAGCGGCTCAAAGTGCTCATTCAATTCCACAAGACCTGCTTTGAAAAAAACTCCACGAACAGTTACATTATTGCATAAAGATTTGAATTCGTCCGCATCATTTATGTATTTATCGCCTCGCAAAGCATTGCTTATTCTGAGCACTGTTACAGCAAGATCGAAGCGATCGGCTGTTCTATGAAAGGTATCTAGAGTTGAGGAAAAAGCCGCGAAGAAAATTATTAGTGAAAAAATCAGCGGAATTAAACTCGGCAGATCATCGCCTATGGGCCCTATAAATCCCTTTCTCATTCAAACACCCCAACAACTTGGGCTAGGCGAAGAAAGGCATTCGCTAACATCTATGTCAAAGCAGTTGCTTGTTTTATTCCTTTTTTTGTAGAGATAGCAGCCTACGCGCTGAACATTCTTTTCGCATAAGGATTTAACTTCAGCTGAGCAAGGTATCGCATAAAGGTAAATTTTGCCTTCATAAACCTCTTTCACAACTACCAGTTCATCCAGAGGGTTTGGAGCTGCTCTCACGTCGAGAACGAAGCGCTCGGAAGGACAGAGCTCAGCAGTCTCTGAATCATAGGAAAAAAGCATTATCTTTGCGTTAATATCCCTGCGCGAAGACGCTAACAACGCTGCATCATCGCCTTTCCTCAAGTAATCGTCCCTATTCATTATTCCAACCATGAAAAAACTCCTGTCTGAAGCTTCAACCTTGCGGAGTTCAACAACATAATAAAAATTCAGAATATCATATAAGGAAAGCCTTCTTTGGAACCTTATGCTGACATGGCCGCAGAGAGTTTGGGAATTCACAAGCGCCGAGACTTGTTCCATCGCTTTCTCCGAAACCTGCTTTGCAAGGTCCGAGGTCAGAGTTGCTTTGAAACTGAATGCAAAAAAAGCGATTATTGTAAATAGAGCGGTTGCTAGAATTAGTAGATTTATTTTACTCAAAGTGAAACCCATCACTTACATCAGCCCTTCCAGTAAACACATATTATTGGGAATGCTTTTCCTGCAGGTGTTCTGTTGAGGAAATAATACTCGCCGTCTGGAATGCCGTCTCTTATATCAATGAGGGTATAACCCTCTGATGTCTTATCTTCGCAATCACCAGGTGCTTCAGGAAAAGATACTTTTAAAGGAATCTTAAGGCAGAATCTCTTCGCATAGCTGGTGCTAAAAACACTTATCACCGTACATTGTTGAATGCCGCTTTCACACAACGAGGAGCATACGGCTCTGTTCGCTATCATATCTACTCTTATCTCCTGGCCGCGAGCGCATTTGGGCGGCCTAAAAGTGATTTTACCGGGGGCGCTACTTAAAACTGTTTTTTCAAGTTCAGCCCTAAACTTCTCAACTGAGCTTGTTAGCCTATTCATGCAGTCCTGATATTTCAGCTCGTTTAGAGCCCTGAAACCGAAATAGAGAACAAAGCTCATTACAATTACGGCTATCAAAACCTCAAATGGTGCTGACTCTTGACCTCTGGAAGATAACGTGGATTTGTGAAACATTTAATCACTTAGGGACTTTTTAGTCCTTGCAACAATCTTCTGCGACTGCTGAAACATCGGCTTTACAACGCTTATTAGCAGGATTGCTACTATTGCGAGTATCAATATAATATATACTGCAGACCACTCGCTTTGAGCCTTTTCTTCTCTAAAAATTCCGCACGGCATTTCAATAAAAACAATGCTTTTAGAATATTTAAAGTTAATGTTATTTTCCCTAAAAAAGTATTCAACAGCCTTTTAGAAACACTAAGTTAAATTTAATAATAAGTTGCACTTTTTTCTTTTTAGGTCAGGTGTAGTTATGAAGATTGGTGGCTTTAAAGTAGGCGACTATGTAGTGAAGGAGGAGGGTAGAAAAAAGCATCTTCTCTTTGATTGCAGAGGCTGCATTTATAGGGCTTCGCTAGCGGATGATAAAGCATGTATGTATCACGTGCTCTACGCATTGAATGAGGCGGATGCTGACCTCGTTGTGCTTTCAGATGTTTATGAACGGATCTATGATGAGAAGCAAACTGAAATGCTCAGGGAAATTGTAAAGCTTATTCAGAAGTTTTCTGTTGAGGCGCCTTGGTCCTACAATAACTTGGCGGATACAAAAATAATGAAAGATGAAGGGCTGCTGAGCACAAGGCATAAAGTGATAGTAACAATCGCTCGAGAGCTTATCGCTTACGACCCCATAAAAGCTTATCTAACTTGCCTAAGCGAACTATCAAAGGAACGAGAACGCTTTGCAAGCGGCAGCGCTGAGTACAAAGCAAGCAGCACAGTTTATCTGAAAACACTTCTGTATTTGAAGAAGAACTTTGAGGAATGCGAGCTCATACAAAAGGCACGAAGGTTTATCACTGAACTAAAACAAGTGCCTGAATCAAAGGAGCTTTATAGAACATTCTTTGAGGCACAAATAAAACCTGCATTTATAGGTTCGAGGCTCATATTCAGGGAAGAGGAAGGATTAGAACTTCTCGATGAATACACTGTTAAAAATAGTACAGTGCAGATTTTTGCACATCCAAATCAAACACAAAACCTTTACTTCATAAACCCGCCTGAATACAGCCTAAGTCCTGAAAAATACTTTGTGCTTAGCAAAGCAAAGGAGGTAGTAGCTGGTTACACGCCCGGAAGAGCATCGCTAAGCACTGTTGCTCGCTCTAGGGAATACTTTGAGAGAATCTACCAAAGCACAATAATGGAAATCGCCGAACAAAACAACATAAAGCTCACTAAGAAGGAGATAAAAGAACTAAGTGAAATTGTTGCAAGATATAGCGTTGGCTATGGCATACTTGAAATCCTTCTTTCAGATAGAAAGTTAACTGATATCTACTTAGATTCGCCAATAGGAGAAAGCCCTCTTTATGTTGTGCATTCAGACTTTGAACAGTGCGTAACAAATGTGCTTTATACTGAAAGGGAAGCGCAAGCTTTAGTCACAAAGCTAAGAGCGATGAGCGGCAGGCCATTTGATGAGGCACACCCTGTGCTTGATTTCGATCTGCCTGAGTTAGAAACACGCGTAGCAACTATTGGGCCACCGCTGGCGCCAGATGGTGTTGCATTTGCGTTCCGCTTGCATAAGCTAACTCCATGGACTTTGTCGCAATTCATAGATGTTAAATATCTTAATCCGCTAGCTGCTGGCCTAATCTCTTTCTTTATAGATAATCAGGCAACGATGCTTATCACCGGCTCGAGAGGCTCTGGTAAAACTTCTCTAATGGGAGCTTGCATCTTAGAGATTCCAAAAAACACAAGGATTATAGTGCAGGAAGATACATTGGAAATTCCAGTACCTTATATGAAAAAAATAGGATTCAATATACAGAGATTAAAAACGAAGTCGCCGATAAGCGTTTCAAAAACAGAAGCTGAGGTAGAGCCAGACGAAGCTTTAAGAACCGCCTTGCGTTTAGGTAATAGTGCATTAGTTATAGGTGAGGTGCGCTCCAAGGAAGCTCGTACTTTGTATGAAGCGATGCGTGTTGGTGCCGCAGGCAACATTGTAATGGGAACAATTCACGGTGATTCTGCGTATGCGGTATGGGATCGCGTCGTGAATGATTTGGATGTGCCTACAACATCTTTCAAAGCAACTGATGTAGTTGTTACCGCGCGCCCAATTAGATTCTATGGCTCACTGAGGAGGCACCGCAGGGTAGTGGAGATAACGGAGATAAGGAAGCATTGGATTGAAGAACCAGCTCGTGAGGGCGGCCTGCTAGATTTGATGCAATACTCTGCAAAAAAAGACTCATTAGAGTTGCTGGAAGACAATCTCAAGGAATCAGAACTATTTGAAAAAATAAGCAGAGTATCTGGTTTAACAATGCATGAGATGTGGGCGGACATCCAGATGCGCGCTGAGTCAAAACGCTACTTGGTTGAGATGAAAAAGAAGTATTCTTTGCCCGAGCTTCTTGAAGCAGAATATACTACAGCAGCTAACGACAAACTAATGCTTCTAAGAGAAAGACAGCTAAGGGAATTTGGCAAAGTGGATTATGGTAAAGTATTGGAAGAATGGAAAGAATGGGTGAATGAAAGGCTTGTTAAAAAATTAACAAAGAGCGAAATCAAAACGAAGGGATAACATGGCAAGAAGAAAAAGGGCAAAAAAGAGGGAAGTAACACCCGGGCAGCTTTACCGCGAAATAGTTGTCCAGAGAGAGCTATTCAAGCCTGAAGGAACACAGCTCTTTAAGAAAAAGGTGCCAGCATACGTGCGCTTCTGTAAGCGCATTTATAAAATGATGCCTTCGCTTGGGGGCAGAGCAGAATATTCCGAAAAAATGCGTGCAGCAATAGAATTCTTAAATTGGGATTTAAGCGCAAAGGAATTAAGTGCTGCTGTAAACTTTGTACTGATAATATCGCTGGCTTCAGTATTCCTTGCATGGTTTCTACTTATAACGAGCCCTTTAGGTGAAATATTCACTGGGATGCCTTATGTGCACTACTTGCTCCTAATGATGCTTATAATAGTGGCGTTAATGTTGACACGCTACGTGTATATGTATCCTTTTGCAGTCGTTGAATTAGAGCAAAAAAGGGCGCTAAGCTATATTCCAGAAATAGTAGGCTATATGATAATGTCGATGAAGCTCACGCCCAATCTCGAAAAATCAGTTGAATTCGCTGCTGAGCACGGCAGAGGCAAAATTGCTGAGGACTTTAAAAGGCTTTTATGGGAAACCGAAGTTGGTGTTTATGCGAGCATCTCTGAGGGGCTTGATAGAATTGCCTATCGCTGGGGAAAGTATAGTCCGGAATTTAAGCGCGCATTGATGCGAATAAGAGCGTCTGTACTTGAGGATACAGAAACCAAAAGAGATGCTGTACTGAACAAAACAATTGAAGAATTGCTGGGCTCAATAAAAGATCGCATGGAGAAATATGCAAGAGGCTTGACTCAACCTTCAATCGTACTTTTCTATGTTGGAATTCTTCTCCCGCTCATTTTGATGATAATTTTACCCGTAGGCTCAATATTTACTGGCATGCCTCTTGCAACCCCCATCGGCTTAATTGCAATCTACAATATTGCAATCCCTTTAGGTGCATTCCACTTTGCAAGGAGTATTGTAAAGCACAGGCCCCCAACTTACGAAGCGCCGGAAATACCTGATGATTACCCTGGGCTGCCTCCAAAAGGAAAAATAAAAACACGCACCGGCACAATGGACTTAAAGGTTGTTATAATACTTATTGCAATCCTTGGCATTGCGGCTTCATATTACTTACATATTGAAGGGTTTCCACCAAAAAGCTTTCTCATAGCTTCTGGTCAAAGTGAAGATTTACAGATAATAAAGCCTGATCAAACAGAACATGAGATAATAAAGCGCGCTGGTTTGCCGGAAAACTACTTTAGCATTCCAGATGGTCCGCTCTATAGGCAATTTTTGTTATATTACAAAAAAACAGCAGAGCCGGAGGAAGCTGCTGAAAAGGCAAAAGTTGCAACAATCTTTGAGAAGAAGAAATTCTTTATGACTAAGGAGAATGATATTACACCATACAATCTCTGGTTTGGTATTATTCTGACATTTTCATTGTGCCTTTACATATTGCTTTACTATTCAAGCATATATAAGCGAAGGATTCAGAAAGAAATAATGCGGATGGAATCAGAATTTAAAGATGCTCTCTATATACTTGCTTCGCGACTTGGTGAAAACAAGCCAATGGAAGAAGCACTTAGACATGCGAAGGAATTCCTGCCGAATAGCTTAATTTCTCAAAGAATCTTTTCAAGAACTCTCGATAATATAAATTTGCTTGGTATGCCTTTGGATGCGGCAGTGTTTGATTCGAGGTTTGGTTCTGTAACGCAGATACCTTCGAACACAATTAAGATTGGTATGCGCCTTGTAGTTGACGCTGTAAGGCTCGGCACCAATATTGCTGCTCGCACCCTTGTTTCACTGGCTTTGCAGCTCGATAACTCGGAAAAGGTTTCAAAACTCCTCAAAACACTCATATCTGATTTGACATCTATGATGCGCACCATGGCCGTAATCATAGCTCCAATAATTTTGGGCATTACGACCGCGCTCTTTAGAATAGTTGTGCTTACAATAACAAAAATCACAAGCAGTAGTGTGCTCTCAACGGAAATTCCAAGGCTTCCTGCTGGTGGTGTTGGAAATGTTCCTGGAATTGGCGGCACAGGCTTAACACAAATAACAGAATCTATCGGCAGAGTAAATATCGGTTCGTTCATAAAGCCAGAGGCTTTAGCATCTATAGCAGAGCCTATGCAGTTTATTATTATAATAGGTATTTATGTTGCGGAAATTGTTCTTACAATCCTCTACTTTGCAACTATGCTCGAGGAAGATAATAAGCTTGTTCTGAAGGTTCAGATTGCAAAATACTTGCCATTAGCGCTTGTGATTTATATCGTTTCAGTTATGGTAGCTAGCTTACTAACCGGCTCTTTAATGTAAGGTGAATGAATGCGGAAAGGAATGTTCTGGCCCTTTAGGCTTCTAATAGCGAGCATAATGGCTCTTGTAATATTGATTATGATAATCTCCGCTATAAATTACTTCCATGATCAGCAGCTGAAGATGGGTTATAAGAGATTTGCGGAAGGGTTTAAGGAAGCGATAGATGCTGTTAGCGCTGACGGTACTCGCGGCTTAGTAGTGAAAAAAGGGCTTGCATTAGCAGCAGGCGAATATGCGGTTATTGGCTTAGCAAAGAATAATCAGTTTCCAGAGGAATGTATAGAATTCCAAGCTATTGAAGGAACCGCTTTTCAACTATTTGACGGCGGCAAAGGCGTGAAGATAAAAAGGGATGTAACAGTTGATGTTTACTATCTTTGTGTACTTGAGAATTCTACCGAGTGCGAAATAAGATGCTATATTTCATTCGCGAAAAAGCCGGAGGTTCCGTAGTAAATTTTGCGATGCCGAAAGAATTAAATATCCGAAAATACTAATTTTAGGATTAGAATATTTTAGTGAGGTGGAAAAATGGATAATAGAGGACAAGCTTTCTCAACATTTCAGCTTCTGATAGCGGCAATAGTAGCAATAGTAATACTAGTGATTCTTTTGGGCGTGCTTAGAATAATTCCAATCATTACAGGCCCTGGCGATCCAACGGCTGCAGCAAGCGACAAAATAAAGGAAGCTGTAGCCAGTCTTTCTACGCATGTAATGACCGAGTCAGCAGTAACCTTCGACCCGGGAACTGTAGTGACAAATAAAGCTATTGCAAATAAAGCGCAGGTTGGCTTAGAACCAGATCAGATATGCTTGAGTCTGGGTGACTTTACAGATGATGATTCATGGGAAGCGGGCAGTGAAGGACAAAGTGTAACGTATAAGAAAAGCAATAGAATTAGTAAGAATGTAAGGCTTTCGGTGCTATGCGATGTTGCCAACGATCTGGAAGATGATATCACAAACTATTACACAAATGCTGGTCTTAACTCAGATTGGGTTTCAAACTGCAAATGTGTAACAGAAACAACTCTTCAAGACCAGGTGTGCTGCGTAGTGATGCTGAGGTACGAGAGACCATAATGCAAGCTACTTCCTTTTTCCTTTTTATTTAGTGTATAGTGGCTATAGTGAGCTCTTTGAGTAATGGGGAATGTGCAAAGAAGAAAGAGAAAAAAAAGGGAACAGAGAAACGTATAAGGAAAATCAGCGGGCAGAACAAACATGGTTTGTTTGATGAGAAATTATTGAAGAAGGTAAAGCGTGAGCTAGGAGCGTCTGCAAAATTCTTAGCTGCCTTTTTTGCAATATTTTTTCTATTGAATATCTTTTTACTTCTAATTCCGCTCGCTCTCATTGAAAGCATCGCTGCTTTCTTAGCATCTTTCGCTTTGCAGGCATTTGGAATAAAAACTCAGGTAATGTTTGCTGAACCTGTAAAGCTAATGCTCAACAACACATTTGAAATAGAGATAAACTATCTCTGCACAGGCTTGCTTGAAAGCACAGTGCTTGTGAGCGGAATACTAGCATCTCTCGGTATTGATTGGAGAAAGAGAGCTTGCGGTGCCCTTACTGGTCTGCTTTTCGTAAATGCACTTAACATTATAAGGATCGTTATAACAGCGCTCGCAATAGTTAATGTGAAGGATGCATTTCTTTTAGATTTTATACATAACATATTGTTCAAACTGACTTTATTTGTTGGGATTGCTGGCTTCTATGCTCTGTGGTTTTGCATAGCGACAAAAGAAGAGAATAAATGCGGAAAAATAGGAAGGAGTAAGAGGTAAACAATAAATATATAAATAAGGTTTATTTTTCTTTAATTTAGTAGTTGTTTGAATAGGTGCTAAGATGCTCAATGACAAGATTGCCTCATTATACGCGAAAGTTGAGGATAAATGGTATAGCCTCCTTGATTTCCTTCAATCAAAAGGAGTGCCTGCATACTCATATGCTGATTTTCTTGAAAATAGAGGAATTCCTTCGTTGCCATTTACAATTGCTTTATTCATTCTGCTTGCAGTGCTCTTCTCAGTAATGCTCTCACCAACAACTTTGGAAACTACGGTCACACTCAAATTAAAGGATAATTATGGGAAAACGCTTACCGGCGTGCGTGTTGAATTTCTGAATGAAATGGAGCAGCCAATAAAAACGATAGCTTCTGCATACGATGGGCAAAACGTTACACTTAAGGATGTTCCTTTCGGGGCAAAGCTTATTGTTAGAGCCTCAAAAAAAGGCTATGATAATGCAACAGAGGAGCTAGCCATTAGTTCGCGTAGCCTAGCTGTAGAGCTAACGCTTGCAAAGCAATTTGCAAATATTGTTGGAAAAATACGGGTTGTTGACGCAGACACTGCGACAATAGTTCAAAACGCTGATTGTAATATTTCGTTTGAAGGCACAACAATAAAAGGCATTAATTCTGCAAAAGGAATAGTTGAATTCTATGGTGTGCCACCAGAACAGGAAGTTGAGCTTTATTGTTCCGCTAACGGCTACGAGCAGCTTTACGATATTGTGAGCTTTAGAGAAGGTGAAGTAATAACAATGCAGCTGCACCCAAGCGTTCAGGGCTTGCTCCTAGGAAAGACCTCGCTACTTATAAGCGTTCGCGATTTAGAAACGAAAGAGCTACTGCAAGGAGTAAGGATAAAAATCATAAATGCTGGCACCGATGCCATCATCTCCGATGTTGTCAGCGAAACAGGCGAACATCTTGAAAAGATAAACTATGGAACTAAGATAAAAATCACTATTGAAAAAGAGGGTTACCTCACATATGCCTCTGCTGAAATGACACTAAGGGAAGAAGAGAAAACACTAACAATTTACCTTGAAAAAGGCGGCACAAGGATATTAGCAAGGGTTTTCTCAAAGGAAATGACACCACAAGCAAATGCTTATGTTGCGCTCTTCGATGAACGCTTAGCGCTAATAGATTCAAAAACAACTGATTTTTCCGCTACAGT
>JAFCEU010000020.1 GCA_017608995.1 Candidatus Iainarchaeum sp.
GAACCAAAACCTCGTTCATTTCTAACTGTTTTATCGAGCTCTTCAACTTCTTCCAGCTTTGGAATCTCAACTTTATTAAAAACCATTTGAGCAATTTTCTGCCCTTTTTCTATCTTGAACTCTTCGTTGCTTAGGTTGATCAGTATTATCTTTATCTCGCCCCTATAGCCAGCATCAATAGTACCAGGCGTGTTGAGCACTGTAATTCCATGGTTTATCGCTAAGCCGCTTTTTGGCCTTACCTGTGCTTCGTAGCCTTCAGGCAATGCTATCTTTATGCCTGTTCCCACGAGTTTGCGCTCACCTGGCTTTAGCACCACTTCTTCATTTGCAAAGAGATCGAAGCCAACATCGCCTGGTAATGCCTGTGCAGGCAGTTTCGCATCTTTAGTTAGCTTTTTCACCTTAACAATCATCTAGCCACCACCAAGCTTCTCAAGTTCATCCTTTGCATAGACAATGCGTTCACTTGCTTTATAATCCAATAGCTCATCTTCTTTGAAGAACAATTTAATTTCGCGCTCAGCAACGCTTGTATCAGCTGAAGCATGGATTAAATTATTTTGCTGGCTCATGGAGTAGTCGCCCCTTATAGTGCCTGGTTCAGCCTCTCTGCCGTTAGTTGCGCCGACCATCTTCCTAACAACCTCTATCGCGTTGAAACCTTCGAGCACTGCTAACACAACAGGACCACTTTGCATAAAGCTAACAAGGCTTTCATAGAAAGGTTTTCCTTTATGCTCTGCATAATGTTTTTCAAGTATTTCCCTATTTAGCTGAACCATTTTCATTGCAACAATCTTAATGCCCTTTTCTTCGAACCTTGCAAGTATCTTGCCAACTAGGCCACGCTTTACAGCATCTGGCTTGAGAATTATGAGCGTTTTTTGTAACAAGCTATCACCTCGTGGCTTTCTTTTCTTTAGTTACCCATTTCTGCTTCGCAGGCTTTCTTTTCAGCTTTAACATGTTTCGCTCGCATTTGCTGGAACAGAAGGTGAGCTTGCGCCCGGTCTTGAATACAAATATTTTGCCAGTGCCTAGAGGAATCTCCTTTCCACAGAAAGAACACTTCATGGAACCACCTTTAAATTTCCTTAATCTCCGTAGCTTCAATTTCAGTATCGAGCAATATTACAACATCTCCTAAGCGGATGTTGCCCTTTATATTGCGCCTTTTTATACGTCCCTTTTCAGGACCCTCAAGTATTTGTACTAGCGCTTGCACTATTTCGCCTTGCACACCAGTCCTTTTTATTATTTCAACCACTTTTGCTGCTGTGCCCTCTGCCATTTACTCACCTTTTTCTTTTTTCTCTTTCTTTGCTTTGAGCTCCTGAATCTTTTTCACAAGTTCAGCAAACTCCTTGTTTGCTGCACCTGCATCAACAACTGCTACGCTGCTTGCAGACACCTCTATGCCTGACTTTTCACCAAGCTCTTTCTTTGTTTTTACGAATGTATAAGGAATTCCCTTTTCCTCGCAAAGCAAAGGCAAGTGCATCACTATTTCCTTGGGTTCAACGTCTTGTGCTATAAAAACAAGTTTTGCTTGTTCCCTTTCTATAGCTTTTGTTACCTCATTTACGCCAATTCGGAGCTTGCCCTTTTCACCGATTTTTTCAAGGACTCTAAGCTGCTCCGCCATAAGCTCTTCAGGAACGTTAAATTCCATCCTCGCACCTCCAAAAGGTTTTTCATCGGTAAAATAAGCGAAATTCGCTTATTAATTTATTATAAAGGAAGTTTTAAAATGCTTTGTAACGCTAGCTTTACATAGCTAGCGATGAGCAAACCAAGCGTCAACCTTTGTTTCCGTCACATTATCGATTCTAACAAAGCCGAGGTTGTCAATGTAACATGTTTCATCCACTTTCTTTTTCAATATCGCTTTATCTGTTACGCGCTCTATCTTCTTTGCGTTTGGCATCATTATTTCTATTTTAACAGGTTCAGTTATCCAGGGAATTATTGGTTCTATCTTTTCATCACCAGCATATTCTGCAAACGCTTGCAGCTCCGCAATCTTTTTTATCTTCACATTGTATGCGTTTCTAAGCCTCACTATACCATTCAACTTATTTTTAATAAGCTTCTTTTCAACAATGAATTTTTGTAAGCCTTCGTTGAGCTTAACAGTGCCAAAATCGGTTTTTACCTCCTTTGCTGGCGCAAATTCAACCACAAGCCTAAACGGCTCCTCAATTGCACTTATGCGCTCGCTCCTTTCGCTTATAATTTCCCTATTTATAGCCGCGAGCGTATTCCATTCTATTGTAGTGTCATTTGGCTTTACGCCTATACTCAATATAATCTTCCTTATTGTTTCTGACTGGAAGCCACGCCTTCTCAATGCAGCGATAGTGCCAAGCCTTGGGTCATCCCAGCCGATGTAAACGCCTTTTTCGATACCCTCTCTTATCTTTGATGTTGATAAAGTGACGCCTTCAAGCATAACCCTGCCTGTGTATATTGTGTGCGGATATTCCCAGCCGAAGTAGCTATAGAGAAACATCTGCTTCGTTTCGTTTTGCTGATGTTCCTGGCCTCTAATTATGAGCGTAACCCCTAAGAGGTGATCATCTAAAGCAGAAGCAAAATTATAGCTTGGCCATACGTGGTGTTCACTTGAAACCCTTGGATGCGTAGGCTCATCAACTATTTTAGCAAGCCACCAATCTCTTACGCTCGGGTCTTTGTGGCTTAAAATCGTCTTTATCCTTAGTACAGCTTCGCCTTCCTTAAACTCATACCTTAGCATCTTTTCAAATCTCTTTAGGTGCTCGCTTGCCTTTTTATTTCTGCATGGGCATGCCTCCTGTGCTTTAATCTTCCTACGCCATTCTTCTGGATCACAAGTGCAAACATAAGCTCTACCCATTTCAATAAGTTTCTTCATATACTCTTCATATATGTTAAGCCTATCGCTCGCAAAATACGTTTTGGCAATGCTACACTTAAGCCATTTTAGGTCCTTCTTAAATAATTCTTCAGCATTTGGTATCGGCGTCTTTACCTTTGGATCAGTGTCATCAAACCGCAATAAGAATTTCCCCTTATAGCGCTTTGCGTACTCATAGCTTAGTATAGCTGCCCTTGCGCTGCCTAGGTGCATTAAACCATTAGGGTTTGGAGCAAATCGCGTTACCACTGCTTGCTGCTCTGCCCATGTGAGCTCAGGTAAATGTTCTTCTTTTTGCACAGGCTTTAGCTCGAAGCCTTCCTCCCGCTCAAAACGCCCATATTCGCGTTTTATTTCTTCAAAAGGCATATTATTTACCATTTCGATAGCATGTTTTGCGTACTCAATAGCCTTTTTTATTTCAATATCGGGCTCCAACGCCTTTATCTTGCCAATTACCGCGCCCAAATCTGCTTTGCCATCGTGTAAATAAGCATTTTTTATTGCATACTTATATGCCTTTTTTTCGAGCTCCTGCATACTTTAGTTAAAAGGTTGATGAATTTATATTTCTTTCTGTAAGTCTCCTTAAAAAAGAAAAATAGGCAAAAAAGCGTTGTATTACTTGCTCAGCCAGTGGTGCTCAAAATGTTTCTTTAAAGGCTCTATGATTGGTGCATCATGCCATATCGCAAAGCTGTATTCACTCTGCTTATCCTTTAGGTCACTTAATGCAATTACAAGCTTCTTATCATCGATTATATATGCTTCTAACCCATGTTCAACTTCTTTCAAATCTATGCCATTCTTCGCTAATTCGGCAAGTTCTTCAATATTTGGATGCAAAAGCCTTACGCTCACATTCCTTGCTCTTAGCTCCTGTATTGCTCTTTTCAGTGTGCTATGCTTCGGCAATACTTCAGCAAACCCTATAACCGAGCTTTTTGCTGTTTGAATCTCTTGTGCAAGTATTCTTGCTAAATCATGTATATCCTTAACCCTTAGCACTCTGCTTCCTTTCTCAACAGCAGCTTCAGGAAGCCTAATGGCTCTTTTAGCTTCATCAACTGCTTGCGAGAGTTCATTCAATTCTTTTCTTTTCTCCTCTATGAGCGCATCAAATATCTTTTCGGTTTCCTGTATCCTATAGCGTTTAGGCCTGCCACGCATCTCTATAACTAAGTTCTTTTCCATGAGCTTTTCCAATACATCATATACTCTTGTCTTAGGAACTTCCGCAAGCCTAGAAAGCTCTGGCGCTTTAGCCTCTTTAAGTTTAAGCAATGCGCCGAGTGTTTTTGATTCATACTCTGTTAACCCGAGCCTTTGGAAAAGTTGAACAATATCGTTGCTTTGCATAAACATCGCCTTCTTTATTCTAAAGCTTTATCATATTAAAAATTTTACATCTTGTCATTATTATTATACATATTTTATTTATAATTGTTACATTTAAACTTCACGTAGTGAATTTTGCCCGCTTTGGTCTGTAATCAGAATTACACAAAGATAATGCTTGCATACCCAACTACATTGGCTTCATCTCTTGTTACTTTAGCTGAGGTATCGTATTTCAGCAGCACTGCTTTTTTGCGCCTCTTCATCTTACAATAATGTAATGTGACTGTTATAGGCGCATAACCACAGATGCTAAGCCTCTGCTCGAGCACATAGTTATAGAAACCTTCAACATCAAGCTTCTTTATGAATTCTATAGCCTTCATATCTTTCTCTTTTGCGTATTTTAATGGCACGAAGTGCGAAAAATCGCTTGATGCTATAAGTGAAAAGCAATTTTTTCTTGAAGCCTTCACTAAAGATTCAGCAAACCTTAAAAGTACTTCAAAGTTATCTGTGCCTATTGTTATTGGCAAGATTTTGGCGTTTTTGAATAGATATTGAATAAAAGGCACTTGTACCTCTGCAGAATGTTCGCCTATATGCGCTAACTCATCAAAGCTTGCTGAGCCGCTCGCTACAATCTCTTCAGCAAGCTTAGTATCAACTTCAATGTGCCCCAAAGGCGTAATCCATCTTTTGCTTGCGCTTACCGCAATCTCACTACCTAAGCCAGTATGATTAGGGCATAGTATTACGAATGTTTTTGAAGCCTTCAATTTAACAAAGCTCTCTGCAGCAATCGCACCGCTGTATATATAGCCTGCGTGCGGTACTATTGCTTCTCTGGCAATAGCTTGCTTTCGCTTTTTAGAGAAAAAGCTTGCAAGCATTCTTTTAAGAGCTTCGCTATCACCAGGGTAGAATTGACCTGCCACGGCAGGTTCTCTGATGCTCATAATAAAAAAGATGTTGGAAAAGAATTAAATAGGCTTTTAAAGTTAAATATGGCGGCTTCTTACTTGCCCAACGCGGGTGCCTTGAATTCAAAATCGTCTATTTTCGCGCTGAATTCCTTATCTTTTTTTATGCTTTCCCTGGCTTTTAATATCTCGCGAGCAAGCAGCCAATATACTAAAGCAAGGCTCTTTCTTCCTTTGTTGTTGCAGGGGATTATAAGGTCGATATACTCGGTTTTATTATCAGTGCTACACAATGCTACAATAGGCACGTGCTGTTCTGCAGCTTCTTTAACCGCTTGTCTATCAACATTAGGGTCAGTTATTAGTACAACTGCTGGCTCTATAAATCGCTTTGATCGTGGGTTTGTAAATGTGCCTGGAACAAACCTGCCTGTAAACGCCTTTGCACCTATGTGCTCTGCAAATTTACTTGCTGGAACCCTTCCGTATTCTTTCTGAGAAACAACAACAAGCTTTTCCGCTGGAAAAGAGGCCAAAAATTTGCTGGCCACCTTTATACGTTCATCTATGGTGCTTATATCCAAAACCTTCAGTTTATCAGGCCTCTTTTTAAATATAAACCGCCTCATTCCCTCTGTTTTGAACTTCGCGCCTATATGGATGCCTGCCTGCAGATATTCCTTTGCAGGTATTAGAGTTTTCTCGACCATAGCATCACCTTATACTTTGTATTTTATTACCTCATCTATAAGTTCAACGTGTGAAAGAAGCATCCTTCTGCAGCAGTATCTCTTTACGCCTAGCTCATCGAGTACCTCTTTTGGGTCACGCCCCTTCTGCACTTCTTCTGCAAACTTATGATACAAGTCTCCTATAACCTTTCCACACGAAAAACATCTAACCGGTATTATCATAGAATCACCTTTTACTCTTTTGTTTCTTTGCCCTAGCCCCTCTACCCAAAGGCTTCTTTGACTCTTTTCTTCGCGGATCGTCCACAAGCAATAACCTATCATATTCCTTGAAACGCCTTTCAAGATCCTTATCCTTAGTATATGCCACCAATGCTTTGGCTATAGCGCTTCTTGCGCTGACTGCTTGACCCATAAAGCCTCCGCCGCGCGCAGTTACTTCAATATCTACTTTTTTAGCTGTTTCGCCAGCAATAATAAGCGGCTCAGCAATAAATGTTCTTAAGTAACTTGGCTCTATTGTTTCTAAAGCCTTTTTATTTATTGTTACGCGCCCCTTCCCAGCGCGTATTGAAGCTCTTGCTACAGCTGTTTTTTTCTTGGCTTTAGATGTTATCCCCTTCTTACTTTTCCTAGCCATATTACCACTTTCCTCCAAGCTTTTTGCTCAATTCGCCAAGCGTTAGGGCATCTTCCTTGCCGTTATATTGTGCAATTTTTATCGTTTCAAACTCAGCGTTTGTAAGTTTTTCAGGAACGCCTACAAATACACGTATCTTTTTAAGGGCCTTTCTGCCGCGAATACTTTCAGTTGGGAGCATTCCTGCTATCGCTTTTCTGAGCATCCTATCGGGTCTCTTTGGGAATTTTGGGCCCTTGGTAGGCTTTCCCTTAGCACTCAAATCTATTCTACGCTTCCACTTTTCAATTATGCTATTTTCATGCCCTATTACTATTGCCTTTTCAGCATTAATGATATCTATCTTTTCGCCCTTCAATGCACGTTCTGCCACAATGCTTGCCAACCTTCCAAGCACGAGATTATCTGCATTTATTACAACCATATCATCACACTCTGCTATTGAACAATAAAAACGTCTTTGCTATTAACATCCATCTCAACAAGCTCTTTAAGCGCATACGCTTCTCCTTTATTTGATTCAATCTCTGCCCTGGCTTTTGTACTGAACCCCAATGCCGCTACCCTAACCGCTTCACTTAAACTTCCTTTGCCAAGGAGTTTTCCTGGCACAATGAAAAGCTTATCGCCATATTTTTTGCGTAACTTTTCTATCTTCTCTGGTCATTATTCTTCTTGGTCTTTCGAGCCTCTTAGCTATATCTTTCCAGAATTTTTGCCTTGTTTTGTTTCCTTTAGCTTTGAGTTTTATTATAAGCTCCACTATGCGCTCTTTTTTCTTCAATCTCTTTGCCATATATAACACCTGATCGCACTATTCACTTCTAAGTTACTGAAGGAAATGTAGCCAGTTTTTGGCTATAATGGTTCCTATGCAGGAGGGCGGATTCGAACCGCCGAAGGCACTAAGCCACAGGATTTCTCAATGTTTGTAACATGAAGAGATTCTTAAGTCCTGCCCCTTTGGCCGCTCGGGCACTCCTGCATTATTTTATTTTTCCTTTTATTTCACTTTCGAATTCCTTACACTTTGCTTCGAGTATCTCAATGCTTTTTTCGAGAATCTCTTGATTTGTTAGGCCACCGTATGTTTCTATCGTGAATATGAAGCTGTTGTTGCTTGGCACCAATTTTAGCTTTCCCTTGCTTGCTGTTTCACAGTAGCCACATAGGTCGCATTCATAGGGCTTCTCTATAATAATCTTTCCAGCCTTAAATTCTAAAATCTTTTTGGGGCAGGATTTTATCACTTCTTTCGCTTCTCTTTCGCTGACTTTGCCTTCTAACTTAGGCATTTCATTGTAAGCTACAAGAGCCGGCTGCCATTTTGCGTGCTCTCTACCTATGTTTGCTTCAGCCTGCATTTCGATGAATATTTCCTCATTATCGCGAAGTTTTACTATCGGCACCTCTTTATTTACAACCTCGATGCTTGGATCAGAACATTTTATATCTGAGCTAAGGACCACCTTTGGTCCTTTTTCCTTAAGTACGAGCTTTACCTTATCGCCAAGCCTGTAGGTTTTTAGATCTGTTTTTATTGGAAGTAGCCCAAGTCTGGCCCCAATATATTCATCAAAAAGCACAGAATCATTTCTATGTATGGCAAGATCCTCTATCGCTAATACAGGCACTTCGCTCATTGCAGCTCTTCTAATAGCGTTTATTAGCGCAATGTTGGTGCCTGCTATGAGAAGTTTTACTTCATTTCCTTCTTCAAAAACCTTCTTTATATTCATAAAAAACACCTATTTTTTCCTAAACTTTTTCTTCTTCCGGCAGCCATCATGCGGAATAGGCGTTACATTCTCTATCGATTTTATTCGCAAACCATTTCTTGTAAGGCTTCTTATTGCCGCTTCACTTCCTTTTCCAGGGGACAAGCTTTTATTGCCTCCTGGGCCACGAACCTTAACAATCACCGTGTCTATACCTCGCTCCCTTGCTTTTTGAGCAATAATCTCTGCAACCTTCATTGCAGTATAAGGTGCGCCTTGTTTATGATCCGATTTTTCAACCATGCCGCCAGTACATTTTGCTATTGTTTCAGCTCCAGTTATATCGGTAAGCAGCATTAGTGTATTATTATGCGATGCATATATATGCACAATACCCTCTTTTCTTTGTTCACTCATTTCTCTTCACCCTTCTTCTCTTTCGCTGCAACAACCATTATTTTTTCTTCTATATGTGGTTTGAAGTAAGTGATTGCATTTTCCTCCTCTTTCTCCACAAGGTAGCTTGGTGCAGTAACGCGCTTTCCGTTTATAGCTATGTGCCCATGCCTTATAAGCTGCCTAGCTTGCTGTATAGTTCTTGCCATTCCTTTGCGCCATACAATGGTTTGCAAGCGCCTTTCAAGTATATCTTCAACGGTTAAACTCAACACATCATCAAGTGTGGCATCTTTTTTCAATATTCCATACTTCGCTAGGCTTTCTATAAGCTCCTTTTGCCTCTCAGCCCTTTTCTCTAATGGCAGTGCAAGCAGCTCACGAGCTGTCTTTCTTTTGTTTCTTAGTATTGCTTCTGCTTTCCAGAGCTCCTTCTTATTTTTAAGTCCATACTTTGCACAGAGCTCCTTTCTCATAATTATTTCTTGCTTCACCCATGGTTTTCTTGGTCTTTCATATGTTTTCTTTGGTTTTTTTGGATCTCCCATCTATAACACCTTTTCATTTACTTTTAGAAGAGCTGCTTTTCTTCTTGGTACCTGAACGAGCTTCCTTCTTTTGAACACCAACAGTTGGGCCTTTGCCTCTATGTGTGCTCTTAGTACGCTGCCCTCTTACTGGTAAGCCCCAAGCGAGCCTCAAACCACGATAACTCTTTATTCTGTTCAGTCGCTTTATATCCTCTCTTGTCGCAAATTCAAGATCGCCCATTATCGCATGCATTGCTTTGCCAGTGTAGAAGTCCTTTCTCCTATTGAGCGCCCATTCAGGCACTCCATATCTAAGCGGATCCTTTATAATCGATTCAAGAAGCTTCACGTGCTCCTCATTAAGCTTTCCTATTTTTTCATCGAATGGAATGCCTGTTTCCCTTTCAAATACCCTTGCAAATATCAAGCTAGCACGATGGCCGATGCCCTTTATGTTAGTAAGAGCCATGTATATTGGCTTATTGCCATCCAAATCTCTAGAAGCAACTCTAACAATATATCTGAACTGCTCCTTTTCTTGTTCTTTAGTTTGTTCTACCATCTCAATCACTTTATAACTTTTTTATTATCTCCTCTACAGAAACATTAACATCAATTTTTTCTTTTAATGGAAATAAATGCCTTATATTGCATTTTTCTTTCTTGCCACTTTTCCCTACAACTGTAGCATATATATCCTGCAATTCAAGCACAACTACCTTTTTTCCAGCCTCTCTGCCCCTAGTTTTATAGCAAACTCTGCCAGGTTCTATTGCCGCCATTTCTTCACCCCGTCTTTGCATTTTTAAGATATCTTATTATGACGCTTGCCACGCCCTCCATTCCAACCTTATCAACATTTATAGCAAGGTCAAAGTTTTTTACATCATAAATATTTATGCCAAGCAACTTAAGCATGTTTTGCTTTAGCTTTTGTTCCTCTTCATCGATTTTTCGCTTTGCATCGCTCAGCGGTATCTTTTCTTTTTTTATTATCTTTTCAGCCCTTTGCTTAGGCGCTGAATATAAGAAAACCCTTAGTTCTGCTTCACTCATCGCCCAGCATGCTAGCGGCCAATCTATTATCACATGGTCGTTCTTTGCCTCGCTTAGCAAGAGTTTCCTTAGCTTTTCCACAAACTCTTCGCTTGCAACTTCTTGCTCAATTTCTTGCAATGTTTTTTTGTTCGATTTTGCTATTTTCCTGAGTAGTGCTTCTTTTGGAAGATACTTTATCCCTAGCTGAAGTGCCAGGAGCTTGCTTATGTTAGCGGTGTTGCTCCCAGGCAACCCACTCAAGCATATTATCATCTAAAACCCTGGTTCCTAAATTATTTCTTATTCCAACAATTTTAAAGCTTGCTCTATATACGACCGCATCTTTACCTTACAATCCTGCATGCTCTTTATGTTGTGCTTTACTTTTATAGCTTCTTCAAGCACTGTGCTTCTGCACTTATTGCAGAGCGTGCCAGCAAACATTGTTGAAGGCCTTCTTTCTGTTTTGCTAAGTTTTTTAACCTCGTCTTGCCTTGGAACGCCGGCAAGCGTATTGCCACAAAGCGCACAGCTTGCTTTGCCATGTCTATCTCTCTCAAAGTATACTTTAGACTCGCCGCTTGGAGTTTTTCTATATTTCTTATTTTTCGTTTTTTGCCCTGGTCTTACCATGAAATCACGCCTTCAATATTATTTTCTGCACCTTTGAGATGATTATTGAAAATACAAGAGAGACTACTATATAATAGAACAACCAACTGCCCACTATAGGGAAAGTATACTGACTATACTCTGCCTGTAACCATGGCCATAACACTATTACTATCGCTATCGATAGGAGCATTGTTGGCATAGAAGCTTTCATCATTTTTAGGTTCGTCTCAAGCAATTCTTGTTCTAACTCCTTTAGCCTCTTTCGTGAGTGCTCATCTGTTTTTTTCATAAGCTCTTTGAATTCTTTTTGCTTCTTCTTTATTTCTTCCATGTGGCCTTTTCCCATTGTTCTGTTTCTTACTATTGTGCTTACTGTGTTGAATATTGTCACAAGCACAAGCGCTATTAAGAGCAAATCTATTTCTGGACTTATAAACACCATAACAACACCAAAAACCGCGTTATAAAGGAATTATACAAAAAATATTAATTCAGAATATATAAAACATTCTTAGCAATATTATAAAAACGTTTTCTTTAGCACCTCCTTCAGCGCAAAAGTTTTTTCAGCAAAGGATGGGCTTCTTTTAGCTGCATCCTTGCAAGCTGCTCATATAGGTTATAGACAATACCTACTGTTAGCAGTATTCCTGTGCCAGAAGCTAATGCTCCTAACGCCATGTTTCCTATGCCTGCCAGCAAAGCAACAAATATTGAACCGAGCACTGTTATTGTAGGAATATACCTATTGAGAATCTTTACAATAACCCTGCGGTCTCTCCGAAAGCCTGGGATATACATTCCTGAGCTTTCAAGCTGGTTTGCAATGTCCTCAGGGCTTTGCCCGCCCATAAGAACCCAAAACTTTCCAAATATTATACAGAATATTATAAGAAATATCATATACAGAATGCCCTGAATTATGTTGAGTAGTATACTCTCCTCGAACAAAGCACCAAAACCACTGGCTCCAATTTGTGTTACAACACGCCCGAACAGATTATATACTGAAGTGTTAAATTTTGCCCAATAACCGACACCGCTGCTTGGGTACAGATTCTCCCGTATCGGTGTCCCAGTTGCCCAGCAGAGGTAGCGCATAACATCGCCTGCAACTGGCACATCCTTCACAACGGAAGCGATTATAACAAAGTTTGCAAACAGTGCTACTGCAAGGATAACAGGAATAACCGAAACGTAAAGAAGCCTTACTGGATAGCGGCCACCCAAGCCTTTTCTCCCCATGGTTATTGGAATATTAACGTGCATAGCATGCGCATAAGTTACTATAAGGAATATTGCTAATGAGATTATTAAAGGCAAAAGCAGGATATATTGTGGTTGTCCAACAAACCACGACGTAATAAAAGTTGGTATTAAGCCACCTCCCTCGGCCCCTACGCCAAATGGTCTAAACGCTTGCCAGAAGAATCGCGAGGTTACACCACCTGCAATAAAAAGCCCAATACCTGAGCCGATACCGTGCTTGCCAACCAAATCATCTAAATAGAAAAGAACTATTGAGCCTAATGCTATCTGCAAGCCCAGTATGATTGGGTCGCCTCTTATCCAGCCACTAAGCGGATAAGCGAACCCTTCAAAGAAACAAAATAATATTGCTGCAAGTTTCTGCAGGCTTTGGAAAGTTGCTCTTCCACGAGGATCTGCTAAGTCGATTTCAATTATCTTTGCACCGATTAATAGCTGAAGCATTATCGAAGCTAACACTATGGGTCCTATGCCTGCAGTGAGCAGTGTGCCCATTCTGCTTGCTAAAATCTCTTGGAACTGGATTAATGTTGTTTTCGACTCCTCCGCTAAACCGATAAGTGTTATATTGCCCATAATAAAGAAAATTAGCAAAGCGATAGCGCTCCACATCACTCTCTTTTTAAGTGGTGGCTCAACCTCGGGTCTTTTTACCTCAGGTATAAAAGCGCATATTTTGCTTATTACTTCCATAACGCTCATATTTCATCACGCTTTTTTCTCTTCAGGCGTTTCTTTCTTTTCCCCTAACGCTTCTTCTATGAGGCCTCCACTCTCTAAAATCTTCCTGCGAGCCCTTTCAGAAATTTTAGCATTAATAATCTTAACTTTGGATGTTAATCTTCCTCGTGAAAGTATCTTTCCAAATCCAAGCTTTTTACCATCTATAATTATAAATTCATCATAGTATTCCGCTTTATTTTCTTTTTTTAGTCTTGCAGCTATTCTATCGAGCTCATCAATGTTTATTGCTACGTCTTTTCTCTTCGGCTTCAATCTTACTTTCTTCTTAAGAACCCCCCTATACTTACCTTTCTTATGCTTTCTCGCGCCGGCCTTTCCGCGGCCCCCACGAGAACCGCCGCCACGCTTATTTTTTGTATTGCCTTTGCCATGCGTCCTTTTACCTCTAAGCTTGTTCTTCTTCTTTCTCTTCCTCACTACCATGGTTTCACCTAAAGCATCCTTTCTATTAAGTCATTTATTTTTTCGCCACGATATCCAAGAGCGCCGCCAACCACGAAATTCTTTTTGATACCCTTCCTTTCGTAACCCTTACTTGGCGGCCTCATTCTGAACATGGGTTTTATATTGAGCTTTTCAAGTATTTTTGGCTCTGCTTGCACCTTCTCTGCGAGTTCGCCGAATGATTTTATTGAATGTTTTTTAAGATATTCTAAAGTAAGCTTTTTATTTCCAGGAAGCCTTGCTCTTTTCTCAAGAAGCTTCTCTAGCGTTTCTTTGCTTATCTTGCCCCAAGTTATATAGTCTTTAACTTTCTTGAGCATATTTATAGTATCTTCCTTTTCCGGAAGAAGCACAAGATGATTAGCTCTTGTAAGCCTAAGAAGTTTTAGCGTGGTCTCTATTTCTTCTCGCACATGCACTGTGCCTCTAATTCTTATTGCCGCGATCATTTGGTCACCTTCACAATCTTTCTTTCCATATCAGGTGATTGTTTAACCTTTAATGTCCTTCTAAGCGCGTCAATTGCTGCCCTCACAAAGTTCAATGTTGTAGAAGTATTACCTTTAGTTTTGCTCCAAACGTCCTTTATGCCAGCAAACTCCATAACGGGCTTTATTTTATTACCTACAACTAAGCCGGCACCTTTCGGCGCAGGAATGAGCGTTACTCTTACTGAAGCACATTTGCCGGTTACCTGGAACGGCACGCTATGCTCCTCGTTGCAACCGCACTCCCAGCTACCGCAACCTCTTTTTACTAATATCAGATTTAGCTTTGCGTTTTTTTCCGCTTTTCTTACAGCTGGCCACTTTTCTCTGTCTTTAGCCATGCCTATGCCGATAATACCCTTCTTGTTACCTATAAGCACAGCAGCTCTGAATGAGAACTTTCTGCCTGCGCGCACTACACGAGCAGTTTTTTTGACATCAATCACCATTGTTTGCATATCTGGTTCTAGATAATCAACTATTTCAGGTTCCATTATTTTCCTATTTGAGAGAAGAATCTCCTCTAGGGATTTTATCTTCCCACTCAAAACAAGCTTTCCAAGCTCAGTTCTTGGCACCCATTCTTTCAAGACTTCTTCTTTTTCTGCAGCTTTTCCATCAGTCATATAATCACTCTCTTCCAGCTTCTTTTTCTATGGCTTCTTTTGCTTTTGCGAATAGCTCTGTAAGTTTTCTGGGCTCCATGTTTTCCTTTAAGTATTCAGAAAATCTTTTATTTAATTCATCATCGCTAAGCATTTTTGCGTAATTCTCTATATGCTTACCACTGACTTTATCCTCGCTTGGTAGCGCTTCTCCACTGTGAGAGATTTTCAAGCCAGCGTCAAGCGCACCTTTCAACGCAGCAAACACAACACCTTTGTGCATTGGCGTTGATAAACCTATATCTAGGACAGCTTCACTTATTCCTTTTTTAGTTGCAAGTTTACCTGCAAGGTAGCCGCAAAGGTATGCTGAAGGAATATTGCTTTTTCCAAGCCAGCCGTAGCGTTTTAAGTGTTTTGTTGTTATATGCACTGCGGTTTCATCTCCTTCCGGCTTGTAGTTAACCACCTGCACTATGCAATGCCTATTGGATCTTCTAACCACTAATCTGGGCTTGCCTGATTTCAGCAACGCAAGCCTCTTCTTATAGTTAGTATGGCCTGTCCTGCGCCTTCTGAACTTGAGCGTTCTTACCGCTTTTGGCATTTACTTCGCCTCCATCACAAATCTTTCGAGTTGTGCTTTGCTTCTGAAAAAGCCACCTTTTATCATGCGATATAGTTTGCTATACCCAAGCTTCTTCACTTTGTCTGGATGCTTCTCTTTAAGTTCTTTTAATAATGCTCTCTGTGCCCTGACTTTATTTATCCAATCCGCTTTCCTATCTGTTCTTGCCTTTGCTGTACCTTTTCTACTTCCGTGGCCTTTTCGCCTGCCTTTCTTCTTCTGCTTTTCTATTTTCCTTGCTCGACCTCTGCTCTGCTCGCCCTCTTTCCTCTTTTTGATTATACCGTTTTTTATAAGCTCTCTTATGTCATCCTTTGTTATGGCTTCCTTTACACTTTCAGCTTCTTCAGGGTCTATCCATATCTTCTTCTTACCTACTTTCAAAAGCCCTGCAGCTATTTCCTTTGCTTTTTCTGCTTTCATATTCCTCACGCATTCAATATTTTTATTCCAATCTCATCAGCCTTCTTTATTATTTCCCCTCTTTTCTTCCTACCAACCGTGCTTGCGATTCTCGCAGCAACGTTAGCTCTGCCAGCAAGCATTTCAAGTTCTTTTGTGTTATGTATTAAAACTTCCCTGTAGCCTGAAGGATGCAAATATCGCAACGCTTTGCTTGTTCTGTAGCCAGTGCTTGGCGCTTTACCGTCCTCTTTTTTGAGTTTGAAGTCCGCCCCTCTTGGAACGCTAAATGTTGGTTTTTTCTTCTTTTTCTTTATCTTTTCCTGCAACTTCTTTATTTCTGCATTTTTCTTCTTTTTCTCTTTTATGCTCTTCTTTTTGGCTGCAAGCTTTTCCTTTGCGCCCTTTTCAACCTTCTTCTCGCTTTTTTTAGCAACCACTTGCCCCTGTTTTTCCTTCCTGCCCTTCTTTTTAGCAGTTTTTCCTTTAGCAATGTCCTTCTCTTTTGTAGTCTTCTCTTTCGTGGTTTTCTTAGCTTTACTTTTGCTCATGTTCTACATCTTTTCTTTTTACCCTTGTTGCAAGCTCAATATTTGCAGCAGTTTGCCCAACGTGCTCCTTATTTGTACCTCTTATTATTACATCCTTGCCTTTCACTTGCACAGTGGTATTTTCTCCAATAATTCTTGCTTTCCTCGGTTTCTTTTCTCCAGTGAAGTTGGTTATTACAACTTCTCTTCCGGAAACCTGCACATTCATTGGAAAATGCGAATGAATTATACGCATCCTATATTCATAGCCGCGCGATAATCCCTCTATAAGATTCATTATGTGCTTCGCGATAGTATTCACTATCGCATTTGTTTTCCTTTTTTCATTTACTCCTTTTACAACAATGGTGTTATCCTCTACCACTATTTCAATATTTTTTGTTCTAAATGATTTTTTTTCTTCCTTCCCATTGTATCGTAGCATAACTGTTGAGTTTTTTACTTCGGCTTCAAACCCCTCTGGTAAAGTAATCCTCTTCTCCATCACAAACACCTAATAAACATACGCTACTAATCTACCGCCTATGCCCTTTTCTCTTGCTTCCCTATGGCTCATTACTCCATGAGATGTGCTAACTATGAGCAGACCAATATCTCTGCTTGGCAAATAGCGCTTTTCAAACTTCTCAAATTCATTTTTCTTTACCTTATAGCGTGGTTTTATCGCCTTGCAATCGTTAATCTTCTGCCAAAGCTTAACAACATAAATCCCTGATTTTCTATCATCTATATATTTGTAGTCCTCAATATAGCCGTGTTTTTTCATTACTTCTAGTATTCTGCCAAGTAGCTTTGATGCAGGCTTGCACATACATTCTTTCTTTGCAGCCATCTCGCAATTTTTTATCGATATAAGTGCATCTGCAACAGGATCTGTTCTCATTCAATCACCTTCAATCATACTTCCTGAATCCAAGCTTTGGCGCATTGTGTTTGAAACAGCGCCAGCATATAACCATTCCGTAACGCTTCATTACTCCAGCATATCTGCCACATATCGAACATGGTTTGCGCCATCGCTTCTTCTCCTTTTTCTTACTCATTTGACCACCTTTATACCAAGTTTTTCTTTTGCAAACTCAATTGCTTCTTCCTTTGTTATGCGGTGTTTTTTACCGACTTTTGCTTTCTTGTATTTTCTTCTCTTCACTCTATACCCAGGCCTCTCGAGAGCAACTATCACATCAAAACCTATAATTCCAAGCTCTGGCTCATATTTTACTCCTGGTAGTTCAATGTGCTCAGCGACTCCAAATGCAAAGTTACCAAATTTATCGAATTGACTCTCTTTGAGTGTAAATTCCTTAGTTTCGAGCGCTTTTCTAAGGAAATCCAGAGCCTTTTTCCCTCGCAGCGTTACTTTCACACCTATCTCTAAGCCCGGGCGTATGCCCCATTTTGGTTGTCTCACCTTTGCCCTTGTTTTTACCGCTTTCGCTTGAGTGATTTTTTCGATAATCTTTTGTGCCTTCTGAAGCTCTTCGCCTGTTTTGCCAACGCCTACGTTTATTACAACCTTTTCAACCCTTATTTCCCTCATTCTGTTCATTTTATTCACCTATTACGAACACATTGTTTATTGTCGTCTGGAACTCTTTGTTTGTTGCCTTTATTGTAACCATCGCAGGCGCTTTCTCTGTACCGGGTTTAATCTCTTTCACAACCCCCTGTTCGCCTGCATGACTGCCGCCAATTATGTATACTTTCGCACCTGCTTGCATCTTTAGCACCTTTAGCACTTTCTGCTTCGGAAGTTCAAGCTTTAGTGTGTCATGGGGCTTTACTGCATTCTCTTCCATAATTATGTTTCTCCCATCGTTTGTTGTTAGTTGCAATTTTCCGCCCTTGACAGTGGTTTTCTTCACTACCTTAGAAAGCTTCACCACTTTGTCAACCTTTTCGATCTTCTCAGGCACAAGCCTGCCCTTTAAGTCATAAACCATTTTATAATCGTGTTCAATCCCATCTATTGATATAATATCAAAAAGACCTATCGGGAATTTATGAGAGGTTCTCACAATACCATTTACCTTCACTTTTCTCTGTTTTAGAGCAACTTTAACCTCCCGCATTGTTTCCCCTATCTTTATCAAATCTCTCAACACAAAACCTAAAGGCACAGAAGTTTCCTTGTTGTGCGGACCCGGTTCTGTTTTGATCGCCCATTTCCCTTCCTTGGGACTAATCCACATTACCTTTGATACTACATACCTCTTAAGCGCCTTTGAACCGCCTTTTTTTGCCATTTATTTCACCTTCTCTTTCACTTCTTTTATTTCCTTCTCCCTATGCTTTACCCTTTTCTCATCGCTTCTATCAATACCTACTATCATGAGGTTTGAAGCGTTAAACGGTATTAGCACTTCAGTACCATCAACCTTTTTCCTCGCGAGCTTTTCGATATAAACCCTGCCTTTTCTGAGATCAACCTTTGCAACCTTCCCTGTTTTGCCTCTATACTTTCCGCGCATAATCTTTACAGTGTCACCCTTTCTTACCGCTAAGCTTCTTCTCTTAAGCGAATCCCTAAGCTCCTTGCTGAGGTGAGCACTCACTAGGCGCTTCCTTTGGTGCAGGGGCATTTCTTTAGTTTCTTTCCTCTGCTTTGCGGGTTTTTTTGATACCATTTTAAGCACCTCATACTATGTGCTGAGCAATACCAGCCAGTTTTGGCCAGCGTTCAGCTGCCTCTTTTGCTATGGCACCTTTTATTTCGCTGCCTTTTGGTAAGCCTTTTTCATCTACAAGCACAACGGCATTATCTTCAAATTTTATGCGTGTTCCATCAGGCCTGCGATACTCCTTACAAACTCTGACTACTACTGCTCTCTCAACCTTTTTTCTCATCTCCGGCCTGCCTTTTTTCACAACTACAATCACTAGGTCTGCAATACCAGCCTTTGGATTCATCCTCTTCTTCGCTTTGTGCCCTACAACACTAATAATCTCTACTTCCTTCGCGCCGGAGTTATCAGCGCAAGTGCATCTACTTTTTTGCGTTAAGCATTTTGTCTGGCTAGCGCTTATCGCTTTCATCTGCTTCACCTAATACCTTCAGTACAACAAAGCTCTTCGTCTTACTCAACTTTCTTGTTTCACCTATAAGTACCGTATCGCCTTCCTTAGCGTTTACACACTCTGGGTTATGCGCATGGATCCTTGAGCGCTTTTTCTTATATCGTTCGAACTTTGGCACATATTCTATAAGCGTTCTTTCTACAGTGACAGTTCTTGTTGGCTTAGCACTTATAACCTTGCCGATGAAAGTTGTCCCTCTAACTTTGACGCTGCCGTGGTAGGGACACTTCTTGTCATTGCAAGCATTCTGTTTTTCTTCTATCATTTTACTTTCCTCCAAAAAACTTTTGTTCGATCTTCTGGTCTAAACATTATTTCTTTGCATTCAACTATTGTTTTTTCTCCTGATGGTAATTCTATCTGCAAAGTCACCTCTTTTTTTGGGAGTATTTCTTCGCGCTTGTTACTTTCAATCTTTATTGTATTTTTTGTTTCATCTATTATTATACCTTCAATTCCCTCCCTGCTCTTATCAGTACTTTTTACAACCTTCGCTCTGAGCCCTATAAGCTCATGAGCTAGGATGTTGCTTTTTGTTATGTTGTATTTTTTAAGCATCTAGGAGTTCCTCTTTGTAACCCATTTTTATAAGGATTTCTTTCGCCTTTTCCCTATGATCGCCCTGAAGTTCTATAACCCCGTTTTTTACTGTGCCACCGCAAGCAAGCCTCTTTTTGAGCTCCTTGCCAAGGTCGTTTAGGTTAACATTCTTGTCAAACCCTGTAATTAATGTCACTGTTTTTCCGAAGCGCCTTCTCGTAACTTGTAATCGTATTTTTTGTGATTCCTTTGCTATCTCGCCGCAGACGCAGAGCTCTATCGGTTGGCCGCACTTTGGGCATACATCAGTCATTTTTTACCTTTCACCTCTTTTTTGTTTGTTGTTTTACTCTTTTTTCTCTCATTAAGTATTGTAAGTATTCTTGCAACATCGCGCTTAATATTCCTTATCTTAGAAGGCTTCTCGGGCCTTGTTCCAGATTCGATTATGGCTCGCTCCTTCGCAAGCTCTTTTCTGAGTTTTGCGAGCTTTTCAATAGCTTCTTCATTGCTCATTCCCCTTATATCAGCGGCTTTCACTTCTTCCCACCTTTTTTAGTTTTTTTCTCTTTGCCCTTGCCTGCCTTTGTCTTGTGAGCCGCTTTGCCTTTACTTTCTTTTTTCTCCTTCACCGGCTTTTCCACCTTTTTCTTCTCTTTGATTTTTACCTTTGCCTGTCCCTTTTTCCCCTCAACCTTCGCTCCCTTCTTTTCACTTTGTGTTTCTTTATGTTTCCCCACTTTCTTCTTCGCAAGCTCTTTGCTACTCTCTGCCTGCTTTTCTTTGCCAACTTCCTGCTTACTTGGTTCTTCTTTCGGCGTTTCCTCTTTCTTTCTTTCGCTAACTTCTTTCTTCTCTGCTTTTTCAGCAGCGCCCTGCTCCAGGAATTTTTCAATACTGATTTTATCCGGGAATACAACTTCTGGTTTTATTATCCTTACCTTGATGCCTATGGCGCCTGGCTTCGGTACCGCTACGCCCTTTGCATAATCCACTAAATATGCCTGCTCGCCGGCTTTCTTCATATAACCTTTTGCAATGCGCTCCTTTCTTTTTCTATTTCCTTTGCCTGCAAGCACTCCCTTGAGCACTATCTCTGCGCCTTGGGCACCGCTTGCCATAATATCCTCAATCGTTCTATATACCACGCTTCGCCAAGAATAACCTCTTTCGATCAAAGCAACCATTCTGTCTACGCAGGCTTTAGCATCAAGCTCAGGTTTCTTGACCTCATTTATTTCAATTTGCGGATTTTCAAACCCAAACCTTTCGCTTATTTCTTTTGTGAGTATTTTTATTGTTTTGCCTTTCTTTCCAATTGCAAGGCCAGGCCTCGTCACGCTCACTATTATGCGAGTTGTTATTGGAGTCTTTATGACCTCCACGCCAGTGAAGCCAGCCCTTCTTAGTTCGTTTCGCAAGTATTCCTCCAGCTTCAGCTTCTTCAGCTCCTGTCGCACAAATAAACGCTCTATCATGCGCGCACCTCTTGGACAACTATTTCAATATGAGTGCTTTTCTTACGCCTTCTTTTGCCCGCGATTCTGCCTTTTGGTTGCATGCCCCATCTCCTATAGCCCTGACATGCGAAAACATGCTTTATTATGAGCTTCTCAGGATCGAGACCTTTATTTTCAGCATTTGCCTTTGCATAGCTTATTAGCTCAAGGAATGCCTTACAAGCGTTTATAGGGTATCTCCCTGCTTTCTGGCCAGATATTGGCTTTCCTTTCCTATGCGGAACTTTTTTATGATACTTCTTAAGCGGCAGATATGCTTTTTTTTCGATTATATCATTGAGAAACTTCTCTGCCTTTGCAACAGGCTTGCCTTTTATTTCCCTGCAAATCTCTGTTGCATACTTCAAACTAATTGGCCTGTTTTTAAGCATTGCTTTTGCTGTTATTTTTTCGTTAATTTCCTGCACTTGATAGTTCCTCTTAACCATGCTATCACTTCCTCGCTATTGCTGTGCTCGAGCGTGTTGCACCAATGCCTGCTTTACCATGCTTTAGCTTCTTCCTCGTCATCGCGAATTCACCAAGATAGTGGCCAAGCATTTCTGGCTTAACCTCAACAACTACAAACTCCTTACCATTATAAACACCAAATTTTAGTCCAAGCATCTGTGGAACAATTACAGTATCGCGCAAGTGTGTTCTAATCGGCTTTAGGTCTTTGGCACCTTGTTCAAGAGCCTTACGAGCTTCTTTAATCCTTTTCTCAAGGCTTTTATCTATTCCATTTCTGAGCAAAGTGCGCCTTGCTCTGGCATTGCACAACTGTGCAAACTCGGAGTAGCTCATATTGAGCAGCTCATCAATTGTTTTGCCCCTAAACATTATCTCCTTAGCCATATAATCACCTACTTTTTACGTCGCCCGGTTCTGCGCGACGCAACGTGACCAACTTTCCTACCTGGTGGCGCGCCTCTTTTTACACTTTTGCTTTTACCTGGGTGGTGCTGCTCGCCACCAAATGGATGATCGCTAGCGTTCATCGCTACGCCGCGAACCTTAACGTGCTTCCTTCCCTTTGCTTTCATATAATAGTACTTCTTACCAGCTTTCACAAAAGGCTTTTCTGTGCGCTCGCCGCCGCTTGCGCAACCAATAGTGGCCCTGCAATCCAAAGGCAAACTCTTTGTTTTGCCTGAAGGCAATTTTATAATTGCATTTTCACTGTCTTTGCCTACAAGCAAAGCATAGCTGCCGGTAGACCTTACAAGTTTGCCGCCATCTCCAGGAGTTAATTCAATATTAAATATTGCGCAACCCTCTGGAATACTCCTCAAAGGTAGCACATTGCCAATATTTAAATCAGCATCTTTGCCAAATTTAATCATCTGCCCAACTTGCAAGCCCTCAGGAGCAAGAATATAACAGGCGCTATCATCCTCTAATAAAACCTTAGCTACAACCACGCTGCGCGCAGGTTCCTTGAGCAAAGCAACAACTTGGCCATTAAGCACAGAGTCTCGCATCTGCAAATACGATGGATATTCAACATCCAGCTTTCCTTTTTTCTTAGCTCTGAATGTTGGACCGCCGCGACCAAGCCTTTGTACTCTTAACCTTTTACCCATTATCTCACCCTTACAATATTCCGAGCTTCATTGCAATATCGCTAGCTTTATACTGTTTGTTTATAGTTACTAGCGCTTTTTTTCGCCCTTGCATATCGTTGATAATATTTACCTTATCAACCTTTACATTGAATTCATTCTCAATCGCTTTTTTTACATCGCTTTTTGTAGCACTTTTAGCAACAATGAATGTTAGCTTATTTTCCTTTTCTATCTTATCTACCGCCTTTTCAGAAACAAGCGGATGCAACACAACGCTAAGCATATTTAGGTCAGCAGTTTCCAAACTCCCCTGCTCCATCTCTTTTTCCTTTTTCCCCTCTGCCTTTTGTTTTTTTTCCACTACTTTCTTCTCAGCAACCTTTTCCCTTTTAACTTTCTCTACTTTTTCAACTTTCTTTTCGCTCATCGCACCACTTCATCAAGCTTTTTTATTGCGCTTTCCGTCCAGATCGTTAGCCTGCCAGGCATGCCGCCTGGTGCAAGCAGTTCAGCATTAAGGTTTGAAACGCTACAGATGTCAACCCCTATAAGGTTGCGAGCTGCTCTATAAACAGAAGCTTCCTTTGCTGTAATAATTAATATGCTTTTCTTCTTTTTAAGTTTGCGCCCTCTTGCCTTTCCTTTGCCTGCTCTTCTTTTGGTCTTTTCCTTCGCATACGCTATATCGCCGCTCAGCCCGAGCCTCTCTAAAACACTAAGCACTTCTTTTGTTTTCTTCAATGCTTCAAATTTATCCTCAACAACAATTGGCAACTCAATCGCTTCCGGCACTTTATGCCTTTTTGCAATCGCTTCTTTCTCTTTAGTATAAGCTATTGCACTTATAAGCGCTTTCTTCTTTTCCTTTTTATTTATCTTTTCTTCAATCTTCTTTTCAACCTTTGGCGGATGTGCTCTTCGACCACCAACCGCTTGTGGCACATTACCTACGCGACCAGCTATAAGCGTCCTGCGATTTTTGAGCCTTGGCAACCTTGCGTGCTCAATATTTATCGTTCTGTCATAGAAAGGCAGATTTCTTCTGCCTCTGTACTCAGCAACCTTCATCCCTGCGCCTTCTTTTGTGCCTTTTGGCTGCTTCCTTGCGGATTGCATTGCTAGCACTGCTCTCCTTATGATCTCTGGCTCAAGTTCAGCAAAGAACACCTTCGGCAATTCAATTTCCCTTGCTTTCTTACCATCTACTGAAAAGACAGCAACTTTACTGCTTTGTGGCAATTATTTCCACCTCTTCTATTTTGTGGTGCTCTAAAGGCGCAGGCCTTGCGCTTTTCCTAAAAGCAACACATCTCTTGCTTGGGCCTGGAACAGAGCCTTCAACAATTATATATTCATTCTTTATAAGCCCGTAATTCTTCCATCCGCCTTTTGGATTGACGCTTGTGTCATCGCTTATCTTCAGAAGCTTTTTATTGTATTCTGTTCTGGTATGATAACCTGCTTGCCCTGGCCTTGGTACGGTCCACATCACTGTTGCGGGATGCCACGGGCCTATAGAACCAACAACACGCCTTTCCTTCGCTTTAGGTCTGTGCATCTTTACTCCAAAGCGCTTTATAACGCCCTGGAATCCTTTTCCCTTAGTAACTCCTTTAACATCCAAGAAGTCTTTTTCTTCAAACGCTTCTTTAACGCTGAGCTCCTTGCCAAGTTTTTCTTTAGCATACTCAAACTGCTTCTCTATGCTACCGCTCAAATGTATTTCTACTAGCTCAGGCCTTTTCTTGCCTATAGTTGTAAGCTTTGGTTGCATACCTGCGAGCAATCTTATTTCATAAACCTCTCCTTTCTCAATAAGTTCCTTTATCTTCTCGACTCCTTCGCCTTCCGCACCTTTTTCTTCTTCCTTTTTTGCACTTTCCTTTGATTCTTTTTTCCCTTTCCCCTTTGCGCTTCTTTTGCTCAGTGTTTTTATTCTCCTCGCGAGCTCCTTTGGAAGATCTTCGCTTAATACATCAGTAAGTACTCGCAGACCTTCGCTCGCTTTTCCATAAGCCCGTATTCCAACAACCACTAGTGGCGGTGTTTCAATGATTGTTACTGGCATAGCAACCTTTTGTCCATATGTTGGGCTTTTCTTGTGCATATCGCTTGCAATTACATGGGTCATCCCAACTTTGTAGCCATAGAAGTTTAGGGGCTTTACTTCTTCAGCATCCTTTCCGTTGACATTCTTGAAAGTAGGCGTTTCTTTCTTTGCACGCTTTCTTGGATAGAAAGCTAAGCTACCGCTCCTTGGTTTGTGTATTTTGGCCATAAAGCCACCGTATACTAAGTAATAGATTCAAAACATCAAAAGAAGCAAGCCACTGCAGCATTTATGCCCCAGCATCTCTTTCTGCTTACTGCTTCCCCTTAAAAGAAACCTGTGCTGGAGCACAGTGTGCTTGCACAATTAATAATTTATTCGCAGGAATGTTTTAAAAGCCTTTTGGCTCAATTTACGCTTTTTTACCTTATTAGATAATGTCTGTAGCTATAGGCATTGTAGTATGTGCCACTACTTACGCTTGGTATGCTTCTGCTGGTGGTTCTATAATAAGTTGGTCTGTAATAGGATGTTCTATAATAGTTAACCCTAGTGTATAATCTTCCCCTCCAAGAATCCTTCCTTGCACTGATATAAGCAAAGCGTGATATGCTTTGCGAAGTATTATAGTAGCTATAATTATTGTAACTAGGCTTATTGCGACTTGCATATCCATAAGCCCTGAAGTTCAACCACTGCACGCCTTTATAATCTATAGTTTCCCACACTAAAACCTTTTCTATGCCTGCATACACTCTTAAAGTTGCATACGTAATAGGAAAATCTATATATGTTTTACATTTGCCCGTTAGAAGAGGATAGCACCCAGCTCTATTAAGCTGTAAACTATCGTTTATCATTTGCTGTATTGAATCTGCATCTATTCTTCCATCTGTTACCATTCTTACAGTGTCGCCAGGCTTTCTTAGCGTTAGAATATATGCATTCGCTTGCAACATTAAAATCAACAAAGCCACAAAAACCAAGGCTTTTTTCATTCAGCCACCTCCTGCCAAGGTTCTCTTATCTTTTTTTCTCCAGCTGTTCCAATAATAAGTATTATAACAACAACTATTACGCCGGCGAGTATCCCTGCAGCAGCAAATGTTGCGAAACCAACAGCTGGCACCTTTTCCTCGGCAAGCTCAATAGTAACCTCTTTGCTTTTTGAAACGCTATCGTAATTGAATACAACATCGAAGTTGAATACACCGCTTTCCTCAGCCGGTATTATATGCAGGTCAATAATCTGCTCTTCGTATGGATTTAACACTACATTGGCGCCTTCTGCCTGCCAATTTGCTGGCACGGTCACAAATAGCTCACCCTGAATAACATTCTCGCTCAAGTTCCTCAGCGTCACACTAATTATATAGCCATTCTCATCTTTCGTTAGCTTGCTGTATTTCACTTGGCATTTGCATAGCTTCATTTATTACATACAAATGTCGCTTTACTGTTCCGCAAGCGCCCAGATCAATAGTGAATTCAATTGTTGCTTCACTTGCGTCGCTTTCTATTCGCAATGTTTTATTTGCTATTGTTCTTGCAGGCACAAGGTAAAAGTAAGTATATGCGCTGGCGTTTTTTGCATCTACATATATCTTCGCTTCCTGATTAGAATAATTTTTTACAATAAAATCTAAGGTGCCAGAATTATAGATTCTAATTGTGTTTGGCATCACAATTTCAAAAAGCTCACAATATTCTGGCTCCTTTTCAAGTTCTTCAGCATTTATCTTTTCGCTTATAACTTCCACTGGAAAATCAGATTTTAGTTCATAGTAATGGCACTCCTTTCCACTTAAAAAGTGGCCTCTTAC
>JAFCEU010000097.1 GCA_017608995.1 Candidatus Iainarchaeum sp.
TTCTGAGCACATATAGCGCCTTCCAACAAGGTCCACGCCAACAATATCTAAATCAAACCTTTTGTTCAGGTCATTCACCAACTGCACCGCAATCTCATGTTGTGAAATTTTCGGTGTAAGGAAGAAAACCGTTTTTTGCTCTTCTAAAGCATAGCTAAGTGCAGGGCAAAGCGTAGCAGCAGTTTTGCCCAAACCAGTTGGAGCATGCGCTAGCAGATGCTTCTTTTCTTCTATCGCTTGCAACGTATCTCTAAGCAAGCGATCTTGTTCAGAGCGAACAGCTTTGTAAGGAAAATAGATCTCTCTGCTAGCTTTTCTCGATTTCTTTGCGCTCATCAAGAAAGAATTTGGTAAAAGGTTTAAAAAAGAGAATTGAGCAAGGTTCCGATGAAAATTGACTAAGGCATAATAAAATAAAAAATTGTTTAGTAAATTTTAGTTAACGGTTAGCAGTTATTAAAATTCTAATAATAAAAAGAAGGTACCAAAATGGCACTAATAGTCATTGGAATTGATACAAGCAGGAATAAAGAATATTCGATGGTTTTGTTTGGTTATAAAACGCATGTAGATGAATTATATAATGATGTGTCCAAAATACTGGCTCGATATGGAAAGAGGGGAACAATTCACTGGAAGACCCTTTCAGTAAAAATCAGGAACTCAGCAAAAAAGGCTATTTATAAAGCAATCAAAAGCAAAAAAGTGTATTTCAATATCGCCCAACATAAAAGACCGCAAAACGTGGATGCCAAATATTACTATTTGCAGTACGTTCCAAACGTGCTAAGCGGTTTCGTAGAGAAAGCATCACAAGGAAAGCGCGGGTCAGTTGTTATCGAGGTAGATGATGACTATGCAGTTAAAAGAGTCAGGAACAGTACATTGGTGTTTACTGAAAATTTTCTATCAAGACTATGCTTTAGGCTTGTCGGGAAGATGGTAAAAATTAGAAAAACTAATGATGGAGCTGGATTCTTAGCAACAGTAAAACATCCGAACGGAAACGTTCTAAATTTTTCAACAGTTTTGTCCACAAAGAATAAAACGAAAGCGGTACAGCTCGCGGACCTGGTGCTAGGATACTACTTGTATTATAGGGGAGAACTAAGGGGAAAAAGGATATTTTTCAGAAAAATAAAATAAAAAAGTAAAAAGGAAAAGGCCGAAGCGTTTGGCTTCGGTGAGCTTTCAACACCCCTTAGGTTACGTCTCATTGAGACGATTCCACAGGGATTCCAGCTCTAAAGAATATGTTAAACAAACAGATATTTAAATTATAGGGGACACGCCCCCACCCCCATATATTTAAAAAGGTTCTCAAAGTCCACTTTAATATGCATGTAAAAGATTTGAAAAAAACGGTGGAAAATTACGTCTTGAGTGTACCGCTCGCTTCTGTGAAATATGAGAAAGCACTTCGAGAGAGGGGACAGGAAAAGACAAAAAGCAAAAGCATCGCTTATGCTATGAGAATGATTGAGGAGTCTGGAGTGGAAAGAGAACAAGTGCTCAAATTACTTAACGAATTAGAGATGCGAGTAAAGGAAATAGAAGAAAAAATCAAAGAAGAATTCAGATGAGAACAAGGGAGAAATCAATATGGCAATGTCTGAGAAAAAACGTAGCATCACTGAGTTTGCGGGCTTCTTAACAGAAAGTGAAGCAGAAAAAATGCGAAGAGATATTTATGAAAGTAGAAAAAAGAATCGCTTGCTGATAAAACGAGGGAAGATGAGTAACTCACCTACACAATGGCGTGACGAAGAAACCAATATAAAACTTTTTAAGTGCGACATAATATATGGCTGATTATATCGGAACGTTGGGCAACGCCATAACCGGGTTCTTTACCTTAGAGATAGCTGGAAATTACGTGAGGTTATTATTGCATTTATTGCTTCTCTAATTGCGATAAAGATATTCAAGTATGTGGTTATTAGAAAGTTGAAGGCGCTTGCAGAGAAAACCAAAAATGATTTTGATGATTTGCTCATAGAGATTGTAGAACACTTAGGCTTGCCATTCTACCTTGTTATTGCGATATATGCCTCTCTGCAATTTGCAACATTGCCTGAACAATGGCAGCTGGGTCTGCACTACTTGCTCATAATTACAGTTATATTCTATACAATAGGCGCTTTGCAGAGAATTGCTCAGTTCTGGCTCAAAAAGGCGATAACAGAAAAGGCTGGAAAAGCTATAACAAGCCTATTTGACACTGTGATAAAGATCTTACTTTGGACTATTGCATTGCTTCTAATACTCCAAAATATGGGCTATAAGATTGATACATTGATAGCTGGCTTGGGCATAGCCGGCATCGCGGTAGCGTTTGCATTGCAAAGAATACTTGAGGATATATTCAGCGCCTTTTCAATATACTTCGACAACAAGAATACAGACATTGCAAGGGCAGGAGCTTGTGATATCAAACCACGAGCTCGTGAACACAAGAATACATAACTACAAAAAGATGAAGAGAAGGCGCATAGTTTTCACCTTTGGCGTAACATATGAAACACCCATAAAG
>JAFCEU010000098.1 GCA_017608995.1 Candidatus Iainarchaeum sp.
TTTATTGTATTGTCAGCACCTACAAACTTCAGACCAGCATCTGTCCTTGTTTGACCATCTATATAGATTGTAAATTTAGCAGTTTCGCCCATATAGCCTGTTTTTGGAGTAAATGTTAGAATTGCTTGATAGCCGCCGTAATCAGCTTGCTTGAAATTGTCCAAGAATTTTACCCACTGTCCTGGCTTGAGCACTTGACTTACTGAGCTTCCATCAGCTGTTATAATAGTTAATTCTAAAACACCTGCTTTTTTTGAATCGCTCTGCCATTCAAGCTTAACCTGCAGATTCTCTAAATCTATTTTCTGACCGTTTTTCAGACAAAGGTTGCTGATTTCAAATTCTGTTCTGGCGATATTATCAAGCGTTGTTACGCTCCATTCTGGAATATCTGGGCCAGAAAGCACTATACAAGGAGCATTATCAGGCAGGCCACCCAAGCCGATATCAACTGTTAGAGGAACTAATACGGCATATTCGAAGTTGTAGAGCGGATTGAAAAGCACTATTTCAACATTGCCGCTTAGCGATTCGTTATCCTCAAGCAAGCTTGCTGCGTTGAATGCGAGCACAGTTTTTATAACAATATCTAAGCTTTCATTAGAATCTACTTGCAGGCCTGCATTTGTATTTGCATAAGCTTGCATAGCTTCTTCATTAAGCAAGCCCTTAAAGTTTCCTCTAAAGTTTATTCCTTTAATTATCAGAGCAGTACCAGTGAGGTTCTCTATAGAAAGAGGCAAGCTTTCATCAGTCTTTGAGGTTGTATTTAGCGAAGAAAATATTGCTTGGGGTACCACCAATGCTATATTCGAATCTACAAACCTTTCAGCGGATACTGGCGCATACCCAATCTTTTCCACTTCGATAGTTAGTTTTGTTTCTGGGTATGAGTCAGGAATCTCGAATTCTGCAAACCCTTCACTATCTGTGAATGCATGCATAACCTGCTTTACATTATCAGGTGTTTCTCTAATGACCCTAACCAAAGCATCACTTATCTTATTTCCTTGCGAGTCCTCTACAGTTGCCTTTAGCGTGCACTTTTTGAAAGGGATGAATCGCTCTGGCTCTATCCTCACATTCAGCAAGTCGTTAGAGTAAACTATAAATTCAATCTCTTTAGAGAATACGACCTGTTTGTCTGCTATTAGCTGAATTTCTATGCTAGTGGTTGTTTCTTTCTTTGCTTTAAATTTAATATTGGCACTTATTTCCTTTGTGTAAGTAAAGCCTTCAATATTTTCAATTATGAATTCTGAATTTTCCGGGCTTAGCTCAGTTGTTTGCTTAGCTGGGCCTTCGAATATAACCTTTTCGAAATCGAGTGCATTATCTTTCTTTTTGTTTGTTACGTTTTTCACCACAAGCCTTACTTCACTGTATTCATTTACAGAGTTGTTCATAACACTAAATAGGAAGTTATAATCGCCAAGCACAGTTAGCGAATACGGCTTTTCTAAGAATATATCCTCTTGTTTGTCATAAAGCCAGTCGCCCTTATAGCAGAATGCTTCGCTGCATAGTGGCTCTGAACCTTCAAAATATGTTGCTGAGAAGCATTCAGCATACAATGCATCTTTGCTTTGCGTGTTTTCCTGCTCGCCAAGCTCTGTATCAATAGGACTTCTTATATAACGCGAGCCCTTTACACTATAACTTCTATAATAGAAGCTAAGCTTTGTTTTTGGAAATACCGCTTCCCTTATTTTTACAACAACGCTTACTTTGTATGTGCCGCTTTTTGGCTTTATCCATTCTAATGTAACCCACTTCGCATGGTCATCGGTTAATTCCTCTAATGCTTGGCCCTTCTTAGGTCTGTAAGTTTTTCCCTTTATTATCACATCCGCAGTAGTTTTTACATCCTTTATTATCTAGATCACTGTTGTCTGGAAAGACAAGATTGAATTTGAATTCATACTCGTTGTTTGCTCTGAGTGCTTCAACCTTTGCATTTCCTTGGAATACGCCTAAGAATTCAATCAGCGGTTCACGTACCTCGCCAACTTTGCGCATAATCGCGTTTATCTCATAGCTTTGACCAGGCCATAACGCAATTTCTTCGCTTTCATAGCTAAGATAACCTTCCTTACTCACAACTACGTAAATCTTCTTATCTGCTTTGATACTGTAGCTGTATGTACCATCAACCATGGGTATTTTTCCATCTGATATGGAGCTACCATCAGTGGCTGAAAATACCTCAAAGTAGCTCTCTTCAAGCAAAGTGCCATCAGTCTTAAGCGCCTTTATATTGAGCGTGCTCTCCCCTATGTGCATTAATACCTCAAAGTGATTCTCCTCATAGGGGTTTATTCGCTTTGCTTGGCTTGCAGAGCCACCTGTTGCAGGATACTTTATTGCATAGGGAT
>JAFCEU010000021.1 GCA_017608995.1 Candidatus Iainarchaeum sp.
ATAAATTCTGCTTCATCTATCAAAGCAGCTATGGCATCTATGCTTTTTTTGAATTTGGTTGCATCTTCAAACACAAGTTTCATAAGTTATCACCCAATTGTTAAACAAATTTTGCCCATAATTCTTTTACTTTCTTGAATAGATTAGCATCAAAATCTTTTAATTCTTGTGCAAGCTCAACCTGCAAAGTTACCGGCTGCAGAGAAAGTGGTTTAGCGATAACTCTGAGAATTGTCCCCTCTTTAATACCGCGCATTTTTGCCAAACCATCAAATTTCAATAAAGCTTCTTTAGCATTATCAGACACCAATGCAGTTTTTTCTGCTCTGTTAACAGAAACCACGCTTGCGATTATTGCAACGCGCGTTTCATTGCCTTTTATCTCATTTATGAAGCATTCCTTTGCAGGCACGCGCTTTGGCTGTGTTTCTTCTGTAGGTTCTTCCATAGCAATAAATTTAGAGGAATTTAGTTTTAAAAGGAGTGGTAGGTTTCTTATGGCAAGATGCATTTCCTCGTGAAATCAAAAGGATGCAAAAGTATGCAGGGGATATCGTCCATTATAATTGCTAAGCCTGCTTCTTGATCTATTAAGGCATTGTAAACAGAATCGCCTTTCGTAAGCAAAAATACGCCATCTTTGGCGTATATTTTCGCAACTGCTCTATGTATTATTGGAATTCCAAGCGTATCAGAAGTATAAACTACAACATCACCTTCTTTATTTAGCTCAATGCATTTATCTATACTCGGAAAGCATATTTGTTTTGTTTCAAATTTTGAAACTGGCAATATGCCTTTCTTCACATAAGGGATTAATTGCTTGCACTCAATAAGCTCTTCGCGATCAGCAAGCTTACAGTAAGTTTTAGCATAAGCGTAAATATTTTTATCATCTAAAGCAAGGGGAAGCTCTACTGTTTGCGCTTTTAAATTCTCCGCATTGGCACCAATAAGAACCATTATATCGCCCCTGTAAAAGGTTGGTTCCATGGAACCGCTGAGCACAATTACTGCTGGCGTTCTTGTGCCCAGAATAAGTCCCAAAACAAAATAAATAAGCCATGCGCTTACAAAGGCTGTTAGCAGGTAAACAGGCCATGAAACAAGCTTATTTTCTTCCTGGCCAATATGCTCGAGAAAGAGGTCAGCATAAGTGAAAGGATCTACCCAGCGCAAATTTTTTCTAATACGCACAAATACGCTTGCGCTTTCCGCCTGCTTTCTTTTGATTGCTATTCCCGGCCGAAGTCTTTCTCTCTTACCCACAAAAAACACCTTAAAGAAAAAGTAATTTAAGCTGCTCTGCAAACCAGTTTTATATTCTACATGCGTTTAGGCTGCCGCCTTCCTTGCAGCCAGTATTGGTTTAATTATATTCAATGCGTTTTCGCTGGCATTCAGTATTTCAATCTCTATGGGTTTGCCATCTTTATTATAGTGCGTAATAATGTCTCCTGATTGATCACCAAAATCTGGCTTTTCGTCAGAAAGTGTTATTACAAGGATATCTGTTTCTTTATCGTATTTAAATTTCATATCTTTCCCTCCTCGCTTTATATACAGTTACCACTACAGGCCCCTAGATCTTTCTTCGAATATCACTCGCAAGACATAATCGTTAAGCCTCTTTTGTGCAATTTTTCTCCCTGAATATCCATCGATCAAAATATCCGGCTTTTGTAACGCATTTATCACTGAAACCTCAGAGATGCTGTACTTTTGCATTCTTTCTTTGGCATGCTTTGTTATTTTTGTTTTAGTACTGGACACAGGAAAAATGGGTGGGAAAATTCTTAAAATGGGTACGATTTAAGGGGTTGTGCTTCTGCCCAGAGTTATTGCGCTCGCAATTAGGTGTGCGATTCTCACAGGCTCTGGCAGGTGCGAATGTATTGAAAACTTTTTTATGAGCTGCTTTGCGGTGCTTGCATCAATACCCTTGCATTGAAAGAATATTTTATCTGCTTTATGAATCTTGCCTGCTTTTTTAATCAATTCCATCCTTAAATCGCGGTCTTCAAATCTCTGCAAAGCTTTAGCTATTTCTCGCATTCGTGGCATCTTTCTGAATACAACTATTATTGGAAGCCCTAGTTCTTTTTGTAAAAGGTCGGCATCAACGATATTGAAGCCTGCAAAGTTTATGCCATCGAGAAAAATAGCACTAGCTTGCTTGAGGAATTTTTCCTCATTGCTTTTGAGCATTTTTAAAATTAGCTGCGTAGCATCAAGGGCATCAACGCTAATCTCATTGCAGAGAATTCCTTCCAGGCGACAATCGGCCCTTAATAAAACCGCAACAAGCTTTGTTTTGCTCTTTGTTTTTGGCTTGAAGTAGCCATCATCGATTCCTATTGCGCGAATATTTTCTTTTATGTAGGACAAAACTATCACTTGAAGGCTTCTTTAACCTTCTTTTTAAAATCTGCAAGGTCCTGCAATATCGCTTTATTCACTTCAAGAAGCACCTTTGAAGGCTTCCCCTTTTTAGTCCTAACTATAAACAAAGTTTCGTTATCGAAAGGATGATTGAGTTTATAGGATGCGAACTCAACATCAGAATGTTTAAGAAGATAGTGCTTCAGGAGCTGTGCAAATGTGTGCCTTTCACCAACAAGCTTAAACTCTACCTGATTCTTGTCTGAGCTCAAAACTTCTATCTTCAATTAAAACACCTCTTTCAATATTTGCAGGGTTTAAACCTTTAAAATATATTCTGCACTGAGCTTGCGGGTTTCAACACTACCGCAGCGCTTACACATGAGCTTGTTGTTCGTTAGATAAAGTGGAGCTCTGCACTTTGAGCAATAGGCTTTTATTACTCCAAGCGAGGGTTTATCTGTGCGCAGATAAACACCGTAAGGCTTTATTGAATCTACCTCAGCAACAATGAAATCGCCAATCTTGAATTCTTCGCTTAGGTCTTTAACAAATCTATCGGCAACATTGGAAATAAAAAGCGTGGCAAAGTACTGAGTGAGCACGCGCTTCTCTGGTCCTAAGCGAGCCTCAAGAAGCTTTACAAGCACGCGGCTCTTTCTCACAGCCATTACCTGCCCGGTAACCTTACAACCGGCAATAAATGCCTTAACACTCTTTTCAGCACTAACATCTATTTCGTGTTTGCGTGCATCATACTCTGCTTTACCCAATATAGCAGAGTATATCTTTTCGTTTTCTTGAAAGGTGTTTTCGGTTCCAACGTACTCTTCTGCTATTGCAAGCTCTTCGCCTGGAATTACAACCTTCTTTTGCATAATATCGCCACAAAACCGTTAAAAATAGCCAAATATATTTTTAATTCCTTATAACAGAAATATAATTGCAAAGTTATTTAAAAGGATGTTGAAGCTCACGAGCTGATTACATGGTTTTAGAATCACTTATAAGTGAAGCACAGGCAATGCGGAAGCCACAGCTCATGCTATTTCTTGGTTTTGTATTCAGCTGTGTTTCAATGCTTGTAGTGTATTTCTTTTTCAGGGAAAGCGCAAGCTTCTTAGCGATAGCTTTCATAACAATAGCTTCAGCGCCGATAGTGCATGCAATATTTATAAGGGAAGAAGAGCGCGAAGCTCGTGCACCGATAATGAGCGAAACATTTCTGGAAAGAAATATGGAGCTCATAAGCGTATATGCATTTTTCACGCTCGGAGTAATTTTGGGCTATGCTTTCATGTATGTGCTAACGCCAGCTGAGCCAATAAAGCTTTGCGTTGAAAATGTTTGCACAATACTTCCTACAAGAGCAAAGCTATTTGCTGAACAGGAGGAAACATTAGCATACATTTCTAAAATAGCTCAAGGAACTACTGGCAAATTTGTTGCAAATGAGCAGGTTAATATGGGTGAATTTTTCTACTGGTTTGATATTATTCTTATAAATAATACGAGCGTTCTTACTGTAGCTGTGCTGTTCTCGTTTCTTTTTGGAGCTGGCGCAATCTTTCTTATTTCATGGAACGCGAGCATTGTTGGTGTTTGGATCGGCAAGAGCATATTGGCATCAAATCACTTTAAATTCTTCGGGCTCATACCACACGGCATACCAGAATTTATGGGGTATTTTTTAGGCGCTATAGCGGGCGGCCTAATTTCAATAGCGCTTAGTAAAAAGAGGCATTTTACTTACGAAATAGAGCGTATAGCAACGGATTCGTTTTTGCTGCTTGTTGCAGCATTTATCTCATTAGTATTTGGTGCTGCAATAGAAGCTGGTTTCAAATCAGGAATGAATTCATTAGCGTTAGCTCTTTCCGTACTTTACATAGTCGCTTTAGGCGTTGCAATAGTTAAGGTTAAGTAAGAGCGAGCTGGTTATTTCTTTGCTTTTTCAACTGCTTTTCCTATGTTTAGCTCAAGCGCCTTTCTGAGCAAAGGGACAAGCTTTTCTGCTTCGCTTGCGCTTAGCTTCTCACTAATGGATTGCGCTAACGATGTGAATTGCAATGGGAATATTATTTTTGTGCTCTGGCCATCTGAAATTTTTTCAAGTGCCTTTATGTAATAGTAGTTCAAAGCCCTATCGCTTAAATCTGCAGTAGCCTCCTTCACAGCATTTATTTCAATCTTGCTTGCTTCTGCGCGTTCTATTCTGGCGAGCTTTTCCTGCACAGCCGCTTTTTGCTCGTGCATTGCTTTTAATACCATCTCTGGCAGGTCGACATCCTTTATCTGGACGGCGATTACATTTAAGCCCCATTTTTCAGCCACCTCTGAGAGGGAATCGTGCAGGCGCTTGTTAATTTTATCTATATTTGCAATTACCTCTGGCAGAGTCATTTCGCCAATTATATCACGTAAAGCGGACATTACATATGTGCGAGAAGCCTCTTGGAAATCCTCAACTTCAAGAACCGAGCGAGCTACACTTTCATTATCCTTTTTTACTTTGAGATAAATAACCGTATCAATTCTTATTTCAATAGAATCTCGCGTAATAACATCCTGCTTTTCTATATCCAGCGTTTTTGTACGCAAATCCACATAAGTATAAGATTCTATGAATGGGATGAGCAGCGCCCATCCGGGGCCCCCTATGCGATTGAACTTTCCTAAGCGAAAGATCACTGCACGCTCATAATCCTTTAGCTTTATAAGCACCGGAACATCGCTGTAACGAACCAAGAATAGGAAGAATACAATGAGAATCCCTAACCAAAAAAGCTCGTTAGTGAAAATCAGATAAAGAAGTTCTGCATTCAAATAGGCCAGAGTGATTATGCCAAAAACAAAGAGCAGAATTACTGCAAAAATCTTCTTTTTCATGCTTTCGTAAGGCATCGGAATCACGAGCGTAAAAATAAATATATGTGCGTTCTAATAATAATATAACTGCGAAGATTTAAATAATTAACTAAAAATAATTAATTAGTTAATAAAACTAAACGGTGCGCCTATGCCTAGGAAGAAAGAAAAAGCACATACAACAATAATCCTTTGCGTAGATAGAGATAACGATTTGGGACGAAAAGCTAAAATCGAGGGCCCAGTAATTGGGAAAGAGAAGAACTTGGAGGCTGCAAAAAAGCTATTGTTAGCGGACCCTACTGAGAGCGATGCAAACTGCATATTTGCCGCCATTAAGAAGTACGATGATTTGAAAAAGCAGTTCGGAAATCTCGAAGTAATAACGCTAACAGGTTATGGAAAAGCGGGTTTTAAATCAGATCAAAAAATAAATGAGCAGCTTGATATGCTCGAAAAGAAATATAAAATAGATGGGTTCATACTTGTGACAGATGGCGCTGAGGATGATCAGGTAATTCCAATATTACAATCTCGTGCTAAGATAATATCAAAAGAAGTTGTTGTAATAAGACAAGCAAAGCCTGTTGAATCTGTTTATTACACAATAAGAGAAGCGCTGAAAGACCCTTACTTAGCAAGAATTGTTTTTGGAATTCCAGGGGCTATAGCTCTTTTTTATGCTTTCACACAGTACTTCAACATGCAGGGGCTATTTATTCAAGGAATCTCTTTCATAGTCGGTTTCTATCTTGTGATGAAAGGCTTGGGCATAGAGGTGAAACTACACAAGGCTTATGAGAAAAGCATAAGGATTATCTCGCCACAAAGAGCTTCATTCCCATTCTATGTCGGTAGTATTTTCATCTTCATATTTGGTCTCTATACTGGTCTCCAAAATGTGTTCTTCACTACTGCAGAGCAAAGCACGATTATTTATATAAGAGCGTTACAATCCACTTACCTTTTCATGGCCCTATCTGCAATATTTGTATTTATTGCGAGAACTATAGATGTGGTAGAAATGAAGAAAGCGGTGCTAATGCGTAAGTACTTCCTATATGCTATATCAACACTTACTATATGGATAATACTGGATTCTGCAACGCTCGTGTTTTTGAAAGAGGCAGACCTTAACTTCTTCCTATTCTCAATGCTCTTTTCTTTTGTGATAATTCTTGTTGCATTTAAAGTGTTTGATGCACTTGATGTTACCAGAAAAGCTACAAAGCTATTGATAGGGCTGCCTGTTTATAACGCTGGCGGCCAATGGCTCGGCAAAGTGGTTGCAATAGACAAAGCGCGAAACCAAGTGTTGTTCTCGAAAAATAGTGAAAAGCCAGCAAGAGAAAACAGATTCAAGCTTGCAGATGGTAAGGTAATTGTAAGCACCAGTTAATTTGAAACTATTGCTTTCTTTGCCACAACGCGTTTTGAAAAAGAGGGTAAAGAAGCGATTATCCGCCTGAGCGAGCTCATAAGTGTTTTCTTCCTGCTTGTTTTTACGAGTGCATGCTCGAGCACTTCGCTAAGTGTTGTAACTGGAATGACTTTTATCTTCTTAAGCTCCTTCTTTGGAATCACTATATCATCAACATTTGCTTTTGGAATTATTACTTCTTTAAAGCCTGCCTTTATCGCTGCCTCAACTTTTGCCGTGATGCCACCAACTGGCAAAACCTTGCCTCGCACTGAAAGGGAGCCGGTCATAGCTAATGACTGCTTAACAGGGATTCTTTCAAGAGCGGAGATAACAGCAGTAGCTACGCTAACGCTTGCTGAATCACCTTCAACGCCTTCATATGTTTGCAAAAACTGAATATGTAAATCATGCCTGCTTATATCTTTTCCACTTATCTTCTTTATGAGTGCGGAGACATTCTGCACCGCTTCCTTGGCAATCTCCCCAAGCTTTCCTGTTGCAATTATCTTGCCTTCTGAGCGCGAGGCAGCAGGTGCTATCTCGGCTTCTATTGGAAGTACTAAGCCTGCTGAGCCATCAGGGCTAACCGCTAACCCATTCACCCTGCCAACAGCTGAACCTTCAGTAAGGTACACTTCATAATCTTTTTTAAACTCAATAAGTTTTGCCATAATTTGCTGTTCAAGGGTCAAGGCTGAGTGTTTTGCTTCAATTACATCTTCTTTTGTAACAAGCGCTTTGCCTTTGCTTTTTGCGATATCGCCTGCTGCTCTTATCAGGCCGCCCAAGTCACGAAGCTTAAGCGTTAAGCGATTCTTGCGCTGGGCTCTTTTCCTTGCTTCTAAAATTATTTCTTCAACAGCACCCCTATCAAAGTGTGGAATCTTGCCATCTTTTCTAACTTCCTGAGCCACAAATTGAACAAGCTTTGCGCGGTTTTCTGGAGTATCGGGCATATCCATATTCATATAGATTTCGTAACCATAGCCCCTTATTCTGGAGCGCAAGGCGGCATGTACCTTTGCTAAGTCCTCATAGTTGCCTGCTGCAACCAATACAAAATCGCAGGGCACGGGGTCTGTTCTAACCATCGAACCTGAGCTCAGCTCACTTTGCCCTGTTATCGCATATTTCTTTTCCTGCATTGCGGTGAGCAATTCCTGCTGCGATTTTGGTGTTAAGGAAGCAATTTCATCTATAAAAAGAACACCTTTATGTACGCGGTGGATCATCCCCGGTTCTACACGCAAATGCGCTGGTGTTCCCAATCCGCCTGATTGCAATGGGTCATGCCTCACATCGCCAAGCAAAGCGCCTGCTTTAGCACCAGTAGCTTCTATAAATGGCGCAGTCTTTTTACCGGAATTATCCACAAGTAGCTTGGGGGTTTTTACAGATTCTCTGGGTTTTATCTGCGTGCTCAAGGCGGAAGCAACAAATAGGAAGCCGCCAAGAATTAAGGTAGCCGCATAAATTATATCGCTTATCCATCCGAGCTGCCACATAACAAAGGAAAATATAAACCAGAGAAGGGGTAGAATCAGGGAAAGCGTTCTAACGCTCTGATCTTCGCGCATCGCTTCCAAACGAGCCTCATTAACAATTTTTTTGCCTTCGCCAGCCGGCACAATTCGTATCTTTGGATTGTTCGGGTCCATTGGGTTTGGGTAAACGAGAATATCCTGAAGCTGTTCAACAGGCATTATTTCTGCCATCGCTTGCGCCAGCATGCTTTTCCCTGTGCCAGGCAGTCCAATAAGCAAAACGTTCCTGCGTTGCACAGCTGCTTTTCTAATGAGTTCAACTGCTCTTTCTTGGCCGATAACTTGGTCTATGAGTTTATCAGGCACGGGAATCTCTGCAGTACTCTTAAAATTTATTGGAAGAGAAATGCCCATAAGAAAAAGTTGTGCAAATCAATTTAAAAAAGAATTTCTATCTACGCTTGCGCGGAATAATCTTCAATTTCATTTCATTTAATTCTGCTAGCGATTGGGCTGCTGCTTTCCTAAGCCTTGGATTTTCATTTGGGTTCCTCACTATCTGCGAAAGCAACCTTCTTGAGCGTAGCGAGGGCCACGAAGCAAGCGCTTTAGCGCAAGCTATGCGAACAGTTAATGAATCTCTAGGGTTTGCAAGAACTCTTCTGAGAACAGTGGCATTGTAGTCATATCTTCCCTTGGCAAGCTCAAGTGCCATCTGCGCCCGCACGCCAGCAGGAAGATCAGCGATAAGCAAAAGCTCTCTATATAAAGGCAGCGCTTTCCTCGGGTAATTTGAGGCATAAATAGCAACGGCTCTTTTTCGATCCATAGATGTATAGCGAGGGTCTTTCAACATTCTTAAAAGAAACTGCTTCGCAGCTCTGCCGCGCATCGCTTGCAGCACTTCAAAAAATCTGGCCCTGAGCTGGGCATCACGCATAGCTTTTGTTCTTTTATCCAAAGCTTCCAAACTCGCAAGATTTCTCCTCTGCCTTGTTAGGGGATTGCGCTCGGCAAGTTTTCTCAGAACTTTTGGCTTTCTCATAAAATTCACTTCGCATTTTTATATCGGTTTAAATATTTAGGCTGCTGCGTTTAATAAAACTTTTGTTTTAATAAGGATTTATGGAATTGAAGCTTTTTTTCCTTGGATCGAGCTGCTCGGCGCCAACAAAGGGAAGGAATCTCACAAGCATTGCGCTGCAGTTTAAAGGCAAGGTGTTTCTCTTTGACTGTGCTGAAGGCACGCAGCAACAGATGATGAAAGCGGATGTAAGCTACATGAAAATAGACAGTATATTCTTCAGCCATTTCCATGCGGATCATTTCTTGGGTCTGCCTGGGTTGCTGGCAACGATGAATATGTATGAGCGCGATACCAAGCTGAAAATATTCGGACCGAAGTATATCGAGCAGAAAGTTGAACTTGCTTTGAAGCTTGCTGGCTTGAAGCCTGATTTTGATATTGAATGCATAGAGCTGAGAAAAGGCGTGGTGTTCAGAGAAAAGGACTTTCACATTGAAGCGTTCCCAGTTGAACATGGTGTAAGATGCTTCGGGTTTGTTTTTAAAGAGGAGGATAAGCTAGGGAAATTTATGCGCGAAAAAGCTATTGCTTTAGGCGTGCCGATTGGGCCACTATTTGCGAAGCTCCAGGAAGGCAAGGAGGTGCGAGTTGGAAGTAAAATAGTAAAGCCAGAACAAGTGATGGATTACAACAAAGGCAGGCGTGGCAGAAAGGTAAGCATTGTGCTTGATACTCGTGCTAGCGATTCTTATATTAAGTACATAGCGGAAAGCGATATATTGGTGCATGAGGCAGTATTTGCAAGTGATTTGATGGATAGAGCTATCGAGACTTTTCATAGCACAGCAAAAGAAGCTGCGGAAATAGCAAAGAAGGCGAAATGTAAAAGGCTTTATTTAACACATTTTTCAACGCGCTATAAAAGCGTTAAGCAATTACTTGAAGAAGCGAAAGAAGTTTTTAAGGAAACTTATATAGGCAGGGATTTGCTTGTGTTGAACCTGCCTTTAAACCCTGAGGAAAGGATTGTTAAAAAATGATCACTATGCTAGCTGTTGTGCTTGCCGGCGGCAAAGGGCTCAGAATGCTTCCGCTAACAAAGGA
>JAFCEU010000022.1 GCA_017608995.1 Candidatus Iainarchaeum sp.
AAGTCCACAGATAGAGGAGCAATGCCTTCGTTTGGCTGAGCAGTGAAATCAGCTACCGGCTTGGTGTTTTTCAAAATAATATCTTTTGACGCAGTATTGGAAACTCCCTCAGTATCAGTAACAGTTAAGGTAACTGTGACGTTCACAGGGGTGTCAGCCGCTACCGTTGGCACTTCAAAGGTATGGCTAACATTTGTAAGTCCTGTTCCTTCCTGAACACTTCCATCATCACCAAACTCCCACTTGAAATACAACGCGCTGACAGGATCTTCAGGGTCACTACTACCGCTGCCATCAAGCTGCACTTCTAATGGTACTATTCCTTCTTCAGGATTTGCTATTATAACTGCTGTCGGCGGCTGATTAACATGCAAAACATTCACAAGCTGTGTTGTTTGCGAAGTTGCTCCTTTGTTATCAGTCACGGTAAGTGTTACAGTAAAGGTTTTCGTAGCTGGACCCGGATTTGAAAAAGTATGCGTTACAATCGCACCAGTAGCAGTGTTACCATCACCAAAGTCCCAAGAGTAACTGTTTATTATGCCATCTGGATCCTCACTGGTGTTACCGTCAAAGGTAATCTCGACTCCTTCCTCAACAGTAATGGCACTGTGTGATGCAGGTGTTGTTACAATTTTTGCTTTGGGTAGACAGTTTCCTGCGGAGCATCCGTATTTGCAGTAAAAGGTTTCCTTATCAGAATCAGTCTTACTGTAGCAAGAGCCATTTCTACAACCTCTCTCAGTGCGTGTTCTTTCCCTGTATTTATTTGTTGGGGCTGTGCCAGTGTGCTCACACTTCCAAGCGCTCCATGAACTCCAAGCGCTACTTGTGCCGCAGTCTACCGCTGAACCAATCCAGCCACCCTGCCACTTTCGCTTGTCCTTATTTTCCCCGTCCGAGGTATAGCAACGCCATTCTACTGGAACGGGGTTTGAAGGTGCAAATATCACCCCTGGTCTACCAGGTCTATGTCCCTCTCCGCCAGGCCCGAAATCATCAGGTTCAGGAAATTCCTTTGGTTCTTCTTCCTTTGCTTTGACAGTAACACCAACAAGGTTTCCTTCCCAATCTCGAGTAAATTCAATATCATACTCAGTTTCTCCACTTTCATCAAGATAATAACTCTCGTCTGTCTCAGAATTGTAAATTCCTGGTCCTCGATTAAACCATCCTGGGTCATTATTTGCTATATCTTCCGCTATCTTTTCTACATCATTTGGAGGTATCCCTTCTGCTTGTTGCTCAGGGGAAATAGGTTCATCCAATGGAACCCACACTTGCTCACCTTCTTCAATAACATGATCGCCATCGTCTTTCGTTGGTGCTTCGCCCCAATCATCCGCAAACACACTTGGCGAAATTATAAAACACAATAATATTAAACAAGCTAAAAGTACACAAATATTCTTCAATGCCATTTAGAACACCTTTCCACTGCATATATTATAATATTAACCTATTTAAATTTTTTGGCTTTATTTAATGTTGCCCCTGGTGGTATTATGGACAAAAAAATAAAACTCGCTGTTTTGGGCTTGATTGTTTTTGTAATTATTTTGGGGTTTTTCATTATCTTTTTTTCAGGTAAACCCCCGCAGTCCACTGGCAACATACAGCACATCTTGCTTACTCCCCATTTTATCAAAGAATATTTTAAAAACAACCCAGATTATAAACCATCGACTAGCAAACCAGCTGCACTTACAAACCTTTTCAATCCAACTTCGAAAAAACTGTCAGCATCAGAAAATGGTTTTTCTTTTAATGAACTAATAATAAATAATTCTGCCGCTTTAATCATCACTAATACCTCGAATAAAGTGCTCAACTTTGTTGTTACATCGCCAGGCCTGGATGGAACTAGTTATTCACTTTCTCAGTTCGCAATTTCACCAGATAAAAAGATATCATTGGATCTGCTCATTCCGCCTTATATGGACGATATTGCTTCAAAATCAAAGATGGAAAAAACAGACAAAGGCATCTTGGTATTTGAGATATCCTGTACAAATTGTAATGAAACCAGCAATTATCTAAAGGTTTATGCAAAAGTTTCCTAAACTACTCTGTAGAGTAAGGCAAGCCCAAAAATAATTGCAAATATAAAGTAAAGCGCGAAGGTCACTTCTTCTCTTTTTACTTTATTTAAAAGCAGATAGTTTAATGTTCCGAAGAATGCTCCAATAATACTTAAATATGGGAAACCCAAAAGAGCAGGCGCGATAATAAAGGAAACAGAAGTGAGTAAAGCAACAGCTTTCAATCCTTTCTTATATCCTAATAATACTGGCAGGGTTTTAACACCTTCTTTCCCATCCCTTTCCCTATCTTTAAGATCTTTAATGTTTGCCGCAAGTGAAAAGGTAATGAAGACAGCTATGCCCGCGCCTAGAGGAATTTTGCTTATGTTTGGGAGCTGACTTAAAAAACCTATGCCACAAGCAAGCATTGAGATGAGTCCAATCACTAAATTATTTAGAAAACCCAACTTTTTGAGGCGGAATGGGGGAATGGAATAATACAATCCCACAATAATAGCAAGAAATAGAAAAACCATTGCAGACGTGTTGATAAGTGCTGCGAAAAAGAGTGAAAAGAATAGCAAACCATAGCTAATTTTTTCATATTGGCGTTTTTTGATATTTTTAGGGATATGCTTATCGTAGATGTTATTATAAACTAAGCAGAATTCAAAGGCAAAAAATATTGAAAGCAAAGCTGCAAAAAGAGATTTTAAATCAAATGAAAGGGTTGAGAATATGTAAACTGCAAATAGCGCCCCCAATACTGTTACGCTAAGGTAATGTCCTGCACGCAAAAGCTTCAAATTCTGTAAAAATGCTTTCGCAATTTTTCTATCGTATAAATATAGCCATGCGATGCTCTGCACAACAGCCAAACATAGAAGAAATAGAATAGTTAATGTTGCTACTTCATGGTTAAATGATTGTTCTAAGCCAAAAAGCAAGGCAAGCCCGAGGGGAAATGAAGCATAAAATGTGCCAGCTAAATAAAATAGGAATACAGCGACAATCGCCTTTTTAATTGAATTATTTTTGATGAACACATAGAAGAAAGTAAGCAGTATAGCAAGCAATATTGCTAAGCTTTGTCCCGGCGTTATTAGAGATTTCCCATACAAACCACCGAAGGTTAAAAGAATACCTGACACCTCATCGGCGCTCATGCAGTAGCCCAAAACAAAGCCTTTTCCGCCCGAAACTAAAAAATCAACCAATGGGACAATTAGCAGTAAAAAAGAAAACAAAAATACGGCTCTTGTTATTTTTTCTATTTTTTCTTTTGTGGTGAAAAATAAAATAAGAGCGATCGTAATTAAAAAATTTAAATACCAAAACGGCCAATGAACTAGGAGATGTATTAATTTTGGAAAGCGATGCGCCGATTCCAAAAAACCTTCAAGAATGCCACGCAATATAAGAATTCCATAAAGATAACCAATCCAGTACAAAAAAGGCAGCTTCAAATCTTCTATTTTTCCAACAAATTTTTTACCCTGCTTCAAAGCCTTTCCGGTTAAAAAATACATAAAGCAAATAGCGCAAAACAGCTTTTATATTTTTCTTCAAAAATCAGCTATTCAATCAATTCTATTTCAACATGCACTTTGTCAGGTACTTCAACGCGCATTATTCTACGTAAGGTTCTTTCATCAGATTGAATGTCAATTATCCTTTTATGTATGCGCATTTGCCACCTTTCATAAGTCTCTGTTCCTCCACCAGACATTCCTCGGCGCGTAGCAACCAAAATCTTTTTTGTAGGCAAGGGCACCGGACCAGCAAACTTTGCTCCTGTGCGTTTAGCTATCTCTATTATACTGTTGCTGACCTCTTGGAGCAGTTTATAATCCGGGCTTGAAAGTTTTATACGCGCTTTCTGCATTTCTATCACTGTTATTTTTCTATGAAATAAAAAATATTAAAAATTAAAAAATAAAATGAGAAAGCGTTACTTCTTTGGAGTAACGCTTATTACCATGCCCGCTGCTACTGTCTGGCCCATGTCTCTTATTGCAAATCTGCCTAACTGTGGGAATTTCTTGTACTCTTCCACAACCACTGGTTTCAATGGCTTCACCTTCACTACTGCGGCATCACCGGTCTTTATGAACTTTGGATTTTCTTCAACAACCTGGCCTGTCTTTGGATCGATCTTTTTCTGAATCTCAACTATCTTGCATGAAAGCTGTGCGGTGTGTATATGGAATACTGGTGTGTAGTTCACAGTAATTGCTGTTGGGTGATTTAGCACAACTATCTGTGCCACGAATTCTTCAGCAACTGTTGGCGGGTTATTTGGATGTCCTACTACGTCACCGCGCTGTACATCTTCCCTGCCAATACCTCTTATGTTAAAACCGATGTTATCACCTGGAACCGCTTGCTGCAACGTTTGGTGGTGCATCTCAATAGATTTTACTTCGCCTGTTTTGCCCACGGGCATTATTATTACTTTGTCACCTGGCTTTAGTACGCCGGTTTCAACTCTGCCAACCGGAACTGTGCCAACGCCTTTAATGTTGTATACATCTTGAACCGGAATCCTCAATGGTTTGTCCGTTGGCAATGGCGGAGCCTGTAGTTCATCAAGAGCATCTATCAAGGTTGGACCGTCCCACCATTCTAGAGCGCCTTTGCCTTTTACAACATTATCGCCTTTCCATGCTGAAACTGGAATAAACTTCAACTGATCTTCCTTGTAACCTATTGTTGTTAAGAGCTTCTTTACTTCGTCTCTCAAGGTCTCAAAGCGCCCCTTATCATAGTTGACTTCATCCATCTTGTTTATCGCTACAATCATCTGCCTAATGCCCATAACCTGTGCTAAAAACGCATGCTCTTTTGTTTGGGGTTTTATGCCTTCTTTGGCAGCGACAACGAGCACAGCAGCATCAGCTTGGCTTGTGCCTGTAATCATGTTTTTTATGAAGTCCTTATGGCCTGGTGCGTCAATTATAGTAAATGCGTTTTTCTTGCCCTCAAACTTCTTATATGCGAGATCTATGGTGAGACCACGCTTCCTTTCCTCCTTAAGTCTGTCCATTACATAAGCAAATACAAATGTCCCTTTGCCAAGCTCTTTTGCTTCAGCCTCAAGCCTTCTGTACTCTTGTTCGCTCAGAGCGCCAGAATCGTAGAGAAGTCTACCTACTAGCGTTGATTTTCCGTGGTCAACGTGGCCTATGAATATCAGATTTAGGTGCTTTTTTTCAGCCATAGTCATACCCTCCTTCTTTACTTTTATACCTCCAAAAGTTTTATAAACGTGCGAGAATGCTGAATATATATTAGGAACCATTAAATTTAAATATCCTTAACTTTTCAGTATTTAACTTAGGAAATAATCTGGACTTTTTGGTTCCGGTTCTAACCCTTTGCGAGTTCTCACTTCTTTTATCACTTCCTTCTGCATGAATTCTGGCAAAGGTTTGTAGTCATAGAACTCTGCTGTCCAGATTGCCCTGCCTTGCGTAGCTGAACGCATAGCAGAGCTAAACCCAATGAGCTCTTTCACTGGCGCAATAGCAATTATTATTGTGGTGTCCCCCTCTGCTTTGATTTCCTCAATTGAAGCTCTCCTCTGCTGCAACTCTTTTGTTACGGCACCCATATATTCCTGCGGAACACTTATAAATAACTTTTGCCTTGGCTCTAGGAGCACAGGCTTTGCGCTAAGCATACAAGCATAGATTGTTCGGGTAATTGCAGGCAGCACCTGTGCGGGACCTCTGTGTATAGCGTCTTCGTGAAGCTTTGCATCTTGGAGCCTTACTAAAACTCCTAAGCACTTTTCTTTTGCTAACGGCCCTTCGTTCATTGCGTCCACAAAGCCCTGGCATACAAGCTCTTTAATCTCTTGGATTGCCTGTATACCGCGAGTATTATCTATAAGTATGCAGTTGTTATGAACCCACCATACGCGCTTAGCATCATCACTACTTAAACCAATCTCCTCAAGCTTTGCAATCTTATCAACATCTTTTTTCCTTATCTTCCCCTCAATCTTTGCTTCTATAAGCTTGTTAAGCATCTCTTCGCTTATGGGTTCGGCGGTAAGTACAAATTGATTGTGCTTGTTTGGGCTTTTCCCTGTGAGTGCTGGGCTCTTACCCATTATAGTTTCGCGATATACTACAATAGGATTGCTCATTTCGATCGGCACGCCATTGTCCACTTCGATTCTATACTTCGTAACCTCAAGGTGCAATTCACCCATCCCGCTGAGCAGGTGCTCGCCAGTTTCCTGATTTATTGTTGCGACTATGTTTGGATCTTCTTTAGTTATTTTGTTAAGCACTTCTATTAGCTTTGGCAGGTCAGCTGTGCGCTTAGCTTCAATACTCACTGTTATTACAGGCTCAGCAGAGCTCTTAAATGACTCAAATGGTTGCATTTCTGTGCTAGCTATTGTTTCACCCACGCGAACGTCTCTGAGGCCGATAAGCGCAGCGATATTGCCTGCTGGCACATCCTCAACATTTACGCGCTCTGGTCCCATATAAAGAGAAACTTGCTGAATACTTGCTTCGCGCTTCGAATTTATCATTTTTACCTTAATGCCTCTTTTCACAGCGCCTGAAAATACTCTGCCGGTAGCTATCTCGCCTGCGTGCGGATCCACCGTCACATCAGTAATCATCATAGCTAATGGTCCGTTTTCATCACAGTTTAGCATAGCTTTGCCGGCCTCGCTTTCTAGGTCGCCGGCCCACATTTCCGGGATTCTATATTTTTGAGCCTCTACCGGGCTTGGTAAGTGTACAATAACCATTTCCATTATTGCTCTATAAAGCGGACTTTTCTTTGAGAGCTCTTCTTGAGTTCCGCTCTTACAGTGGTCATAAACCTCCTTAAAGCTCACACCGGTTTTCTTCATTTGCGGAACGGAAACAGCCCACTTATAGAGCGCAGAGCCGAAAGCAACGCTACCATCTTCAACTCTGACCTGCCACTTATCCTTGAATTTTTCAGGTGCATATTTTCTTATAAGCAAATTAACCTTTGCTATAACTTTAAGCAATCGCTCCTGCATCTCCTTTTCATCAACCTTGAGCTCGTTGATTAGCCTATCAACCTTGTTCACAAATAGAACTGGTTTACAATTTTCTCGCAAAGCTTGCCTCAATACAGTTTCTGTCTGAGGCATTACGCCCTCGACAGCATCTACTAATACAATTACACCATCGACTGCGCGCATAGCTCTTATTACATCTCCACCAAAATCTACGTGCCCAGGAGTATCGATGAGGTTTATGAGGTATGCATTATCTTCATACTTATAAACAACAGAAATGTTAGCGGCATTTATAGTTATGCCGCGCTCCTGCTCTAATTCGTAAAAGTCCATAAGAAGCTGCTTCCCAGCAAGTTCCTCGCTCATAAGCCCGACAGCAGCTATAATAGAGTCTGTCATTGTGGTTTTTCCATGATCTATATGAGCAACTATACCAATATTTCTTATATTCTCCTTATTTCGCATCATTTCCTGTGCTAACTTTACCATTTCCTCTCTTCTGCCCATAGAATCACCTTTATCTGCTGCTAGCAGCTATACGCTCTACCTCATTCCTACGCTTCACAGCATAGCTCTTAGCATCTTCCTCGCTAGCAAGTATTATTTCCTCAGCAAGAGCTTCTTCAGCACTTTTCTTAGTATTGAATGAGTTTGCAAAAGCAGCCAGAGCAAGGTTTTTTAAAGCTTCGTCGAGTCTCCTTAAAGGAGCCACATCAACGCTCTGGGTATAGAATAAGCCCCCTTTTCTAAACCTCGTAACATCTTCTCTCGGAGCAGAATTTTCAATAGCTCTTATGAGCACTTCAATTGGATTTTTGTTTGTTTTCTTTTCTATAATTTCAAATGCTTTTTCAACTATGCGCATCGCTTGCAACTTTTTGCCTGTTGAACCGCGCCCTCTAATAAATTTGCCACTAAGCTTCCTTTTCCCTTGCCCACTTCTCATTATTTTATTTATAAGACGCTCCACTATTGGTATCTTCGCTTTGCCAAAGCGTTCTTTTGCTTTGCCCCCAAACGAATGTGGAATAATCTTTGATTCCAGCTGTATGTAGCGAGCTAAGCCAGGATCGCGGATTTCTATGCCGTTTGCTTCCCATTTCCCAAAGACCTTTGTCATAAACATTACCTCTTCATCTTCTCCTGCCTGCCTGTTCTTAGCATCTCTAAACTCTGGTTGTTTACCTTTATAACCTTGTATTTCACTCCCCAGAGGTCGCCTTTTGGCCCATGCTTTCTCCCACCAAGTCCTTCTATGAGCACTTCATCGTGCTCATCAATATATTTTATTGCACCGTCGCCAGGAGCAAATGCAGTAACCTGCTTACCATTCTTTATTAGCTGCACGCGAACGCATTTACGTATTGCTGAGTTTGGTTGCCTTGCCTCTACACCACGCTTTTCCAAAACGATTGCTCGCGCTTGCGGAGCACCTTCGAGCGGATCAAGCTTTTTATTCTTACGTCTAAGCACTCTTCGTTTATAGTTTGGATCCTTCCAACGCCATCTTCTCCTATCTTCTTCAAGCTTTCTTGCAGCAAATTCGCCTCGCGCCATCTTCACACCTTCAGAACCTCAAATCTTCTATATTATAATTTCTCTGAGCTAACTTTTTAATTCTTTTAAATTTTGCTAACTGGTCCATGATCTTTTTTTTATCTGCAGATTCCAATTTTATTTGAGCATTGTTCCCCTTCACTTCTACACTGAAAATTGCTATATCGGGAAATGCACTTTTTATAAACTCCCCAATTTTTTCATAATAGGGGTATATTTCAACCTTTTTTCTAAATGTTTTTGCAAGCAACTTTGCTTTAATTCCTTTTCTCCCTATCGCTTTACCCAAAAGCTCTGGTTTCACAAGGAAGATAACTGTGCCATTATCAATGAGGCAGTCCTTTGCCATTACTCCTGTTATGGAGTCGAACTTATTTATGTAGAATATTTCTTCCTGTGTGAGTTTCATTTCTTTTCACTGCTTTTTTTTGTAATCTCTAGTATCTTGCTTTTTCCTGGGTCTAATATAAGCATTGCCGATACCGCATGCGGTTTGCCACAAAGCGCACCAAGCGCCAAAGAACTTTTCTCGAAATCGAAGCAGGGAATTTCGGAAAGTTCTGCGCAGTACTTTAGCTTCCCCTTCTTTTCACTTTCTAGGTTGTCGCTTACAATTAATAATTTGCCAATACCTTTTAAAACGTTTTTTTCACACTCCCTAAACCCAAACAACACTTTGCCGGTATCAACCGCTCTGCGTATTTCTTTTTCCACGTCCATAGCGATCACTCCTTCATTACAAGTTCAACTCTGCCCGTGCCAACTTTCACAGGCAAGCCAACAATAAGGTTTTCTACTACGCCTTGCAACGGCTCGCGCTCACCATATAATGCGGAATCAAAGAGATGCTTCACCGTTTCTTCAAATGCTGCTCTTGCAAACGGCGACTGCTTTAGACGCATTATACCTGTTCTAACTGTGCCACGTATTTCGCCTGTGAAAGTGAGCAAATCAGCGAGGAGCAATAGATGCCTCAGATCAACCCTTATTCTGTTTTCACTCAGTGTTTTATGCAGCTCATCTACTACTGCTCTTCTACCTGCTTCTATACCAAGCACCTTCGAGATCTCCATAACATCATTGGTAGTTGTTCTGTAAGGGTCAATCTCTTTTCTCTTGAGAACTGCTTTTAAGTTTGTCCCAAGGGTCTTGATTATATA